>DASWGX010000348.1:0-7568 GCA_036393455.1 Polyangiaceae bacterium | reverse complement strand
TCTTGTTCCGCCACGACCGGATCACCGACATGGGGCTCCGGGTCCGCGGGTTCTTCAGCCACATCTGGATCTACGTCGCGTGCCTGGGCGTAGTGGCGCTGGTGGTCCTAGTGATGGCGAGCCAGCCGGACTTCGGCACCTACTACCCGTTCTACAAGCAGAGCTCGCGCAGCGTCGCGGACTTTTTGGCCTGGGAAGCGATGTATTTCGTCCAGTTTTTTGCGCTCGAGTTCTTCTTCCGCGGCTGGATGTTGGCGGCGTTGCGCCCGAGCCTCGGCTCGAAGGCGATCTTCGTGATGGCGGTGCCCTACTGCATGATTCACTACGGCAAGCCGTACCTGGAGGCCCACGGCGCGATCGTCGCGGGCGTCGTCCTGGGCTCGCTCGCCATGCGTACGCGCAGCATCTATGCCGGCTTCCTCGTCCACATCGCCGTCGCCTTCCTAATGGACTTTCTCGCCCTCTTGCGACGCGGCGCGCTCCCCACCGAACTGTGGCCGCCCTCGCCCTGAGCAGCCGCGCAGTCTCGTCAGCGGTCGGGGCCTTCGGCTTCTCCGCCGTCACGGGCGCTCGAACGAGGCCTCCGGGCGTGCGATTCACCTTTCGGAGGGGGCACATCTGGACTATTGGGTGAGCCGTGCCGGTGAGCAGCCCCGGCACGATGAGTCGTTCTCTTCCCAGAAAGCGTCTACCGCACCCGCCGTCAGTCATGCCCGGGCCCCTGCATCGCGGCAACGGCCGCAGCGTTGCTCACTCGCGCAGCGTCGCGCGCCTGCGCTCGGAACCGCCCGCCCCCCTTAAAGGGGTGGATTCGAACCCCGACTCGTGGGACCCGAAGCAAAGCGCGACGCGCTATCAGATCTCCGGCTGGGGCTCGCCGTATTTCGCGGTCAACGACGCGGGCCACGTCGTCGTAACGCCTGATCCCTCGCGCGAGACGCGCATCGACTTGTACGAGCTCACGCAGGACCTCACCGCGCGCGGTCTGGCGCTGCCCCTCTTGCTCCGTTTCACGGACATCGTCGGGCACCGCATCCGACGCCTGAACGAATGCTTCGGGCGCGCCATTGCCGAGTACGAATACGAAGGAATCTACCGAGGCGTTTACCCCGTCAAAGTCAACCAGCAGCGCCACTTGGTCGAGGAAATTGCCGCGCTCGGGAAAGCGTACCGCTTCGGGCTGGAGGCCGGGTCGAAGCCCGAGCTCCTGATCGCGCTCGCCGTGACGGAAGAGAGCGGCGGGCTCATCATCTGCAACGGCTACAAGGATCAGAAGTACATCGAGACCGCGCTCTTGGCGCAGCGGCTCGACAAGAAGGTGATCGTCGTTCTGGAGCGCGTGGACGAGATCGACGTCGTGCTGCGCGCCTCGGACAAGCTCGGGGTCAAACCCCTGCTCGGCGTACGCGCCAAACTGACGGCGAAAGGCGTGGGGCGCTGGGCCGGCTCGGCCGGCGACCGCGCCAAATTCGGCCTGAGCAGCGTGGAAATAGTGCATCTGGTCGACAGGCTCGCGGAGCACCAGCTGCTCGACTCGCTGGAGCTCCTGCACTTTCACATCGGAAGCCAGATCTCGAGCATCATCCCGATCAAGAATGCGCTCCAGGAAGCCTCGAACATCTACGTCGAGCTCGCGAAGATGGGCTGCAAGATGGGCTTCATCGACGTCGGCGGCGGCCTCGCGATCGACTACGACGGGTCGAAGACGGACTTTCACGCTTCCAAGAACTATCAGATGCAGGAGTACGCTTACGACGTCGTGGCCCACATTCAAGAGGCGTGCAGCAAAGCCAACATCGCCGGCCCGACCATCGTCACGGAGAGCGGGCGCGCCGTCGCCGCGCACCATTCGCTTCTGATCTTCGACGTGGTGGGTTCGAGCGAGATTCGCTTCGGGGAGCCGGAAGAGCCGGACCAGAGCGCGCACCGCCTGATCTGGGAGCTCTACGATACCTATCAGGGCATCTTGCCGAAGAACGTGCAGGAGAGCTACCACGACGCGGTGCAGGCCAAGGATGAAGCGCAGAGCCTGTTCAAGTACGGCTACGTCGGCCTGCGTGAACGCGCTCAGGCGGAGCGGCTATTCTGGCACTGCTGCGAGAAGCTCCACGCAACGCTCAAGCGGCTGAAGTTCGTGCCCGAAGAGCTCCAGCACCTGGAGCGTACCCTGAGCGCCATTTACTATTGTAATTTCTCCCTGTTTCAGTCGGCGCCGGACATCTGGGCCATCGATCAGCTGTTTCCGGTGATGCCCATCCACCGGCTGGAGCAATGTCCGACGGTGAGCGCCACTCTGGCGGACCTTACCTGCGACAGCGACGGGATGATCGATAACTTCATCGACGTGGAGGACGAAAAGAGCACGCTCGACGTTCACCCGCTCGAATCGGGCCAGCCCTACTACCTCGGTATGTTCTTGAACGGCGCTTACCAAGAAATCCTTGGCGATTTGCACAATCTGTTCGGAGACACGAACGCCGCGCACATCAAGCTCACCCCGGACGGCTACCAGGTGCGCCACGTCGTCAAGGGGGACAGCATCGGACAGGTGCTCCGCTACGTTCAGTACGTGCCGGACGACATGGTGGAAGCCGTGCGTCACCAGGCGGAGCGCGCCGTAGACGGCGGAACCCTCACCAACGAGCAGATGCGCACGCTGATGAAGCACTACGAAGAGTCGCTGCGCAGTTACACCTACCTCACCGAAGAGACGTAGCCTCCGCCGCCGAGCTCCGGTCTCGGTCTTCGAGCTCGGCGGGCGAGCGGGCGAGCGGCCGAGCGGCCGGGCTTGGCAGCTCCGGGAACCGGGGGAATCGCGCCGGCGACTCTGGCGTTTCTTGGACGCCCCGGGGCTTGCCCCGCTACCATGAGCCTTCGAATGTCGCTCCCCTCACTTGCTTCGGCGGCCGCGGGTCGCCGGACCTTGCGCTTCCTCGTAGCCGGCGGCGCGACCGCACTGTTCGTGAGCTCGGTTTGTCGGGCGGACATCTATCGCCACGTCGATGCGGACGGCGTCATCACGTTTTCGAATCGCCCGGGCAGCCGCGGCAACGTCTACATGAAGTCGTCGCCGCCGAAGCGCGAAGCTTCGGCCGTGATGCCGCGCGACAGCTCCCCAGAGCGCTACACGCGCTACTCGGAGTTCATCCGCCAGGCGGCAACGCTGTACCAGATTCCGGAAGAGCTCGTGCGCGCCGTCATCAAGGTGGAGAGCGATTTCGATCCTCGCGCGGTCTCGCGCGCCAACGCGCGCGGGCTGATGCAGCTCATCCCGGGAACCGCGGAGCGGATGATGGTCACCGACGTCTTCGACCCGCGCCAGAACATCTTCGGCGGCGTCCGCTATCTTCGCGTCCTGGCGAACCTGTTCAATGGAGATCTGGAGCTCACGGTTGCCGCCTACAACGCGGGAGAAAACGCCGTGATTCGCCACGGTGGCATTCCGCCTTTTGCCGAGACGCGCGACTACGTCGTCAAAGTGCTCGGCTATTATCGGCAATATCGCGCGCTTGGCGCGCCGGGCTGAGCCGGCCCGACGTCAGGGTGGAGCGAGGAAGCGACGCGGCTCGGCATCAGGGCAGGCCGAGGGCCCGAACCAGGTCCGAAAGCCCGGTCGCGCTGGCCAGCGCCGAAGCCATGCCGTTCAGCGGCGCTGCGCCGCCAGGGCTTTCGCCTGCGTGCGCGACCATGCCGAGAACGTCGTAGACGCTACGACGCGCGAGCTCGATGTGAGCTGCGCGTGCCTGCGCCGGCTCGGCGCTCCTCGCGTCCCAGAGATCGACCAACCAAAGCCGGCCGCCTTCATCGAGGCTGAAGCGGTTCGCGTCGGCGTCGGCGAGTTGCACACCGGCCGCCGCGCAGGCGGCCAAGAGCAGGCAAAGCTCCAAAGCCCACTCCCGCCGTTCGCGCGCCGGCGCCGCGCCCAAGGCTCGGGCGAGACTGCGTCCCGGCAAAGCGACGGCAAGGTACGGGCGCTCGGCGTCCGCATCCGCGGCCACGAGCCGAGCAACCCCGGGCACCAGGAGATCGCGCCAAAGGCCGATTCGAGCGGCGAAGGCTTCGCGGTCGCCGGGCTCCCCGAAGCGCAAGCGCACCGCGCTCTGGGACGGCAAGTGAAAGCCGCGGTACCAGCGATCGGCGGCGGGCAGCTGCTCGGAACGCTTCGCGCGCCCCTTCGGTCCACCAGGCCCGCTCGGCGGATCGAGCGCGACCGGTCCGAGCTGCGGCATCGAGAGAGAGCGCAGCCAGTGCTTGGCGCGCGCGGCGGCTTCACCTTCGTAGACGTCCGCTTCGAGTAGCCTCCGTGCATCCGCCTCGGCGCCTCCGGCGAGGAACGCCGCAGCGAGCGACAGCGCAGCCTGACCCCTTTCACGGGCGTCGCGGAAGCTCAAGCCCTGGAGCAGGTCGACGAGCCCGCGCCGCGCCGGGCCGTCCGTCGCTCCGAGCTCGCGTCCAAGCTCGAACAGGCGACGGCGCTGATTCTCGGGAAGCTCGAGCAGGCTGGCCTTGCTGACGCAGAGCAAGAGCGCGACGCCCGCGCGCGTCGGGGCGGCGTCTGCCGGGCTCTGCGACGCGCCGGCGCGAAGCGCGGCGTAAGCGGCACGGAGCGGCAGCAGCATCTCCGCCACCTTGTCCGGAAGCCCCTCCGTCGAGCGATCGAAGGCGGCGCGAAAGGCCGCACTGTGAAGCAGGCTGTACACTAGCACCGGCAGCTCCGCGAGCGGGAACACGTCCACGACCAGGCCGAGGATCTGACGCATCTGAGCGCTCGACGTTTCGGCGAAGTCGATCCGCTTCAACGCCTGCGCCAGCGCCGCAGCGGCTTCCGGCCGCGACGCCGCGTCGCGCACGCACTCGAGGTAGCGCACCACGTACGGAAGCTCCGGTGCGAAGCGCAAAATCCCCGCGAGCAGTCTTTCGGCCTCTGCCGCAGGGAGCCGTTCGGTCACCGCGAGCACGCGCGCTCGTTCGACTTTCGCGAGCAGATGCCGGCAGACGCCGCGGTGAGTCGGCTCTCGGACGCCGTTCAGGAGCAAGTCTTCGGCGGCGTTGACGCGCAGCTTGAGAAGCCGCCGGTGATCGCGCAGGAACTTGAAGTGCTCCTTCATGCGCAGAAGCTCTGCCGGCGTCAGCGGCTCGTCCGCGGCTTGGTCGGCAAGCGGTGGTTTCGACTCCGCGAGCACGCGAGCCGGCGCGGGCGGCTGCAAAGGGCGCTCGGGACGCCCTCGGCGGCGTCTCGAGCGCTTGCGACGAGGCGGCGGCGCGGGATCCATGCTCGTATCATGACAGCCCGAACGCCGGGGCCGGTCAACCGCGCCGTCGACTCCAGCGTCGACCGGAGGACGCATCTTGCTAGGCTTCTTGCCGGCTTCCGCGACTCGTAGCCACGCCGCAGCCAGTCTTGGCCAGGTCAGTGAAGGAATTGCGCCCATACTCAATGCTCGAGCGAGCCTCGGCGGCGACCCGCTGGGGGCTCGGGTGCACCCTGACGGCGCTCGCGCTCGCATTCCCGCGCGAGGCCCGCTCCTGCTCCGGCCCGTGTTCGACGCCCGAGCTCTGGGACATCGATGTCGTCGGCGCCACACCCGGCTTGACGGCGAACTTCGGACTTTTGAGCCACGATGGCGGTCAGTGGCGCGCCGTGTGCGAAGAGGCGATCGGCGGCGTGCTGCTCGGCGCGAGCGCCGATCCGAGCGGCCGCTTCGTCTCCACCGTGAACGGCTTGTTCCTGCAGTCCGAGTCCGCGTGCGAGTTTTCCGCGGTCCGCGTCATCGACGAAACCGAAGGCTTTCTGCTCGACTTCTCGCTGCCGGCTCGAGGCGGCGAGCCGTCTTCCTTGCGCTTCGCGCTGACCGAGAACCTGGAACAGCAACAAGCCGTACTCAGAGCGGACGTCGACCTCGACTTCGAGTCCGTACACGTGTTCCAAGCGGGGTCCGCCTACAGCCACGTAACGAGCGGTGGAACGCCGGTGGCGGTGTTCGCCACTGGCTATACCTTCGATCCGCGCACCTGGCAGGTCGCCTTCAGCCTGGATGCCGGAGATACCTGGTCCGAGCTTTCGCCGGAGCTACAAGTCGACAACGTTACGCTGGTGCCGGTCGCCGTCGACCCCTGGGCGCCGCAGCGGCTTTACTTGCGCCTGCAGGGGGCCTCCAACTTACCCGCCGAGCTCTGGCGCTTCGACGCCGAAAGCGAGAGCGTGGAGCGCGTGCTCACGCTAGACCGCACCGAGGCGTTCGCTGGCCTCGCCGTGACACAATCCAAACTCTACGTCGCGGGACGCGAGACGGCCGACGACAACGAGGGCACGGACCAGGGAAGCCTCTACGCCGCGGACCGCGCCGACCCGTCCTTCGAACAGCTGTTCGACGACGGGCCGCCCTTCGGGTGCCTCGGCACCGACGGCGAGGCGCTCTACACTTGCGTGAACAACTTCACGCGCGACTCGGAGTTCTTGCTTGCCCGCTCCGACGACGAAGGGGGTGCTTGGGTGCCCTTGCTCGAGCTCGAAGAGCTCGGAACCGTCGCGTCGTGCGGAGCAGTGTGCGAGGCCACGACCCAGTGGCTCCACGGAACGTTCGGAGTCCTCGGCGCCGGGGGCTCCGCCGGCTCGGCTTCGTCCGGCGGAGGCCCGGCGGGCGCCGGTGCGGAAAGCAACGATCGCGATGGCGGGAGCGGATGCCATGTCGCTCACACACCGCAGGGCGCCGGAGCCCGCGCGGTGCTGCTCGCCGCCGCGTTCGCCGGATTTTTCCATGGATTCCGGCGCGGTGCCCGGCAGAGCTCGATCTGCTAGGCTTCGCCTCGCGATGCGGTCCGTTGCTCGGAGCGCCGCTCGGCGCACGTCCTTGTTCTCGCGAGCCGGCTTCGGCCGTCTCCCGGCAATGCGCTGTCTGCTCGCGGCCTCGTCTCTGCTCGCTTCGAGCGGGTGCGGCGGTGCGGAGCCGGACTCCGAAGCTCGGACCGACACACGGTCGGCGCTCGACTGCAACGGTCGCGGCGTCGACATCGACGGCTTCGAGCTGTCCGGCGACCACGGTGTCGATCTCGCCTTTCAGAGCGCCGAACCCATGCCACCCGTGACGGGTGACAACACCTGGGTCGTCGAGTTGACGGACGCCGACGGCGAGCCCGTGGTCGACGCCGGCGAGGACATCGCCATCACGCCGCACATGCCCGACCACGGGCATGGGACGCCCGTGGCCGTGCAAGTTGCGGAGCAAGATGACGGAGTGTACCGCCTTGCTCCGGTCAACACGTTCATGCCCGGCTACTGGCAGATCACGCTCGAGCTTACGACCGACGAGCTCAGTGACGTCCTGGTGTTCGGCGTGTGCGTCGAGTAGCGCGCGACGGGGTCAGGGGCAAACGCGGTTCTGCACGATGCGGTGCTGCTCTTCGTACGGGTCGCGCTCGACGCGCGGCGTGCCGCCTTGCTCGACCAACATGTTCTGCAAATAGACGTGATCGCGCGTCTCGGTGAGAGTCGCCTCGCCGCCTTCGTTGGGGTCGCCCCACGGCTTTCCGACGATATCCAGATCGCCGTCGCAATCGACGTCTCCCAC
>DASWGX010000347.1:0-6075 GCA_036393455.1 Polyangiaceae bacterium | reverse complement strand
CGATCCAGTGCGCCTCGTGGACTTCGTTCTGCCACTCTTCGGGGTGGAAGTCGCCGTAGGGTTCGGGCGGCGACGGATCCGCGTCGTGCTGCACCAAGCTGCCGCCCGCTCCGTATTCGCTGACGGCGATCCTCCAGGTGGGGCGCGCGGCGTGGAGGCCGTCCGCCCAGGCGGCGAACTCCGCGGCGGTGCCGAACTCGTCGTACCAGCCGTAGTAGGTGTTGTAGCCGACGATGTCCGCATGCGTGGGCAGATCACCGGTGTCGCTGGTGCAGCACTGGGCGTAGGTGGAAAGCCGATACGGGTCTTCCGTCGCGACGAGCGCAGCGAGCTCGTCGAGCAGCGCGTTCGTCGCGGTGTCGTCGGTTCGCTGCTCGTTGCCGATGCCCCAGAACAGGATCGACGGGTGGTTGTAGCCCTGCCGGATCATCTCCACGAGTTGCTGTTTCGCGTTGTCGGCGAAGGCCGTCGACGTCGCGATGCGGTTCACGAGCGGGATCTCCTCCCAGAGCACCATGCCGTTGGCGTCGGCGAGATCGTGAAAGTACTTGCCTTGCTGGTAATGGGCGAGGCGGATGATGTTCGCGCCGATTTCTTCCATCAGCGCCATGTCTTCATCGTCCTCGGCGTTCGTGATCGCCCAGCCCATGTCGAGCCGGTCCTGGTGGCGGTTCACGCCGTGAAGGTCGAGGTACTCGCCGTTCAAGAAGAACCCTTGTTCGGCGTCGACGCTGAAGAAACGAAAGCCGAGCGGCACCGACACCCAGTCCGTCACTTCCTCGCCGGCGCGTACGATGGCGTACGCGCGGTAGAGGTACGGATCGGCGCGCCCGTTCCACAAGTACGGATTGGAAAGGGTGGCGCTGGCCTCGACTTCGGCGACCTCCCCCGCCTCGAGCGACGCCGCGGCCGACAGCGTGTCCACCACGACGCCGTCCGGCTGCACGATCACCGTCTCGACGCTGGCCGTCACGGCCTCGGCGCGATCGTTCCGCACGCGCACGCGGGCCACGAGCTCCGCGGCCGCCGCGCTCACGCTCGGCGTGTCGAGGTAGACGCCCGACGACGCGTAGTCTTCGGTATCGATGTGGAGCGCGTTCGTGACGAGAACGCGCGCAGCGCGATACAGGCCGCCGAAGTGCGTGAAGTCCGCCTCGAGCGGCGCCACGTCGCCCGGCGCCGTGTTGTCGACGCGCGCCGCGATCACGTTGGCGCCGGAGACCAGGGCGTCGGTGGCGTCGAAACGGAAGCGTGCGAAGCCGCCGCGGTGCTGCCCGAGCGCAGTCCCGTTCACGTACACTTCCGTGACGATGTTGGCGCCGTCGAACTCGAGATACACTCTCTTGCCGGCCGCCTCCGCGGGCAGATCGTAGTCGGTGCGGTACCAGCCCGCGCCCCGGTAGTAGTCGCCGCCGCCGTCCTGTCCGTCTTGCGCGTTCCAGGTGTGCGGCACCGTGACGTCCGTCCACGCCGAATCGTCGAAGCCGGGCGCTTCGGCTCCGCTCGCGTCGCTCCGGAGAAAACGCCAGGACGAGAGCGGCGTTTCCGTGCGCGCGGGCGGCGGCGGCTCGTATCCGCTCATCGTGCCGCCGCTACCCGCCGTTCCACCCGTTGCGCCACCGGCGGCTCCGGCGCCCGTCGCTCCGCCGCTCGCGCCTCCGCTGCCCGTGCTCGCGCCCGCTGCGCCGCCGGCCGTTGCGGCGCTTCCCCCGGCGGACGCTCCGCCCGTCGCGCCAGCGCTCGCGCTCGCGCTCGGTAAAAAGTCCCCGTTCCCTGGCTCGTTCGACGAGCACCCGGTAAATGCCACGACGACGGCGAGGGTGAGAGCCACCCAGCGTGAGAACTCGATCGGGTCAGGCGGCCCGGCGAACGGATGAGGGGACATCGAATCTTCCGGAAGCCGCATCGTATGCGAATCCGGCAACAATCGAAACATGCCGTCGGCGGACGGGTGAGTGGATTTTCCCAGGCGACCGTGAAGGTCGGCCCGCGGTGCGCCTCGAACAGGGCAGCGAGCCGCGCCGGAGAGCTCGTTCAACCCTCGTCGGCGCCGAGGGCGCGACGAAAGGCGCGCCGCGCGTAGCAGAGACGCCGCCAGACGGTGGCCTCGGGGCAGTTCATGATCTCCGCGATGTCCTTGCCGGACACCCCTTCCATCTCGAACAGCGTGAAGGTTTCGCGCTCGAGCGGTCCGAGCTGACTCAACGCCGCGTGGACGCGCCGGAGCGCGTGGTTCTCCGAGAAGCTCGGGGCCGAAACCAGGCGTTCCGGCGGCGCGAGCGAAAGCGCACGCAAGAGAACGCTGGTGACGCTGGCGCGCCGGCGCGCGCGTCTCGCCTGAGTGATGCACAGGCGGTAGAGCCAGGTTTTGAACTCCGAGTCGCCTCGGAACCCCGGCAAGTAGCGAAACAGCTCCAGAAACACCTCCTGTGTGGCGTCGTCGAGGTCCGTTTCCCCAACGCCCAGCTTGCGGAGGAACGCCGCTGCCACCGGGTAGAAGCGGCGGTGCAGCTCACGCCATGCGAGCTCGTCGCCTTGGCGACAATCGTCGACGATGCCGTCTTGTGCGTTGACCGCTAGCTCCGCCATCTCGAAAACCGTCCGTCGCACCGGGACCCATAGCTTGGGGGCGTCCGGCACACCAAGACTAGTGGCTTAGAGTCTCCGCGGTCCGCAACCTTCGGGGCCCAATGCGACGAAGCGACCAACCGGGGAACGAAAGCCACTGGTTCTACCGCGCCGGCTACTCACCGAGATCGAGCCGCTCGAGGGCAGCGCGTGCCAGGTCCGCGCTTTGTGGCGAGTCCCGGTCGAGGTAGCGACGGAACGCCTGTTCCGCGTCGCGCGCGCGGCCAATTCGTTCGAGGCACTGGGCTCGGCGGAGCTCCGCTTGGTCGCCGCGCCCGCCCGGCTCGCCCAGCAAGGCGAGGTATTCGTTGGCGGCGCGCGCGCAGTCGCCGAGCTCCTCCTCGTAAATCCGGCCTCGGAGCCAGTGCAGCTCTGGTGCGAGATCCCGCGCCCACGGTGCTCCCAAGAGGTTCTCGCTTTCGACCAGCGCTTGCGGAGCTCGACCCAGTGCGAAAAGGGCGTGGACCCTGAGCTCGGCGGCTTCGCCGCGCAAGGGGCTCTCGGGGAAGCGCGCGCGGTGCCGATCGAGCAGCTCCAGGCCCCCAGCAACGTCGGACAAGTGCTGGATGGACAAGCGCGCCTGCTCGAGCAAGGCAACGTCCGCCTCGAGCCCAGTCCTCTGCGCCAGCTGGCCGAAGCACGCGCGCCCTGCGGCGAATTGCCCAGCCTCGACGCGAGCTCGGCAGCCACCTTCGGTCGCCGGGGACGGTGGTGGCCTGGAAGGAGGCGACCTGACCGGCGGCGGCGACTCCATCGGCGCCGCGCGTGGCGACGTCCGGACAGAAGGCACGGGCGCGGCGGGCGTTTCTTCGAGACTCGCGCGAGCACGGAGTTCCGGGGCCACAGCGATGGCGGGCAAAGGCACTTCGGGCTCGCCGGCTTGCCTGAGCAGCGCGAAAGCTGCGACCGCGGCGGCCCCAGCCACCAGCACGCTGTAGCGGAAGCCGGCTCGACGCCGCGATCGCCGGCTCCGGAAGGCGTGCCAGGCGCGCGGCTCGTGGAGCCCTTGTCGGTACGACTCGCCGGCCTGACGCAACAGGGATCGATCGGCGTCGCTCAGACCGGCGGCGTCGAAATCCGGATCGCTTGCCGCGGTGGCTCGGGGTTCATGAGGTTCGTCCAAGACGCGCTCCTTCTCGATCGAGTCCTTGGAGTCGGCAACGGCACGAACCTTCAGCGAAAATCTGTCGGCTAGTCGTCCGAAGGGACGCACCCGCCGTCCTCGCACGCCATATCCGAGTCGCAGGCGGCCTCGCAGGCCCCGCAATTCGACGCCGTTGCCAGGCTCGTTTCGCAGCCGTTTTCGGCTTCACCGTCGCAGTCCCCAAAGGTCGGATCGCATTCGCTCGCCACGCAGGCGCCGTCGCGGCAGGGCGCATGGCAGGCGCGGCCGCAGGCGCCGCAATGATTTCGATCGAACAGCAGGTTGGTTTGGCAGCCGCCCGGCCCCGGACATCCGAACCCTTCGAGGCAGGCGTCCACGACGCAGGCCTGGCCGTTGCAGCGCGGAATGGCGTTGCTGAGCTCGCACGGTTCACAGCTATCCGCGCGACAGCCGTACGCCGGATCGCCCAGCGGCACGCACAGGCCTTCTCCACACGCCTTCTGGCCTTCGGAACAGCCCCGATCGATGTCCGACGCGTCCACCGCCAGCGAGCACGCCGAAAAAACCGCCAAGAGCGCCAGCCCCGTGCGACCGACATGCGCGGGCACCTTCAAAATACACCTCAAACGGAAAGTTTGGCGCCGCCGCTCAAGCTCTCCAGGGAAAAGCCCGAGCGCGGCGCCTCGACGCGTACCCGCGGGCGTTCGAGATAGGCGTAGAGCGCCGCTCCACCGAGCAGGAGTGCGCCACCCCCGAGGATGTCTGCGACGAGCAAGCGCCGCTCCACCGACTCCCGGAGATCACTCGAGCAGATGGGCGCACAGGTTTCCCGCGCACGGTCGAGCTCCGATCGCGCCGACAGGAAGAATGCCCCGCCCGCGGACGCGGCAACCAACGCCGCGGCTGCGAGCGCATAGCTTGCGGCCGGGATGGGGCGTTCGAATCGGGGCGGCGACGCGGGCGTGGGGGCCACGCGCACCGGGATCGCCGCGACTTCGGGAGGCCCCGCGAAGCGGACGCGCAAAAGCCGCTTCTGTTCACCGGCGCCGAGCGTGATGGTCTCTTCCACCGCGTCGAACGGCGGCAGCTCGACGCGCACGCGATACGTCCCGGGTTCGAGCTCGATGGGCGTTTCGGCGCGAAACACCGCTTCGTCGCCGCCCGCGCCGCCGACGTAGACCCGCGCTCTTTCCTTGTCGTCTTGCTCCGCGTCCACCAAAACCACGAGGGAAGGAATCAACCTCCCGAGCTCGGAGAGCCAGGCCCGGCAATCGCCGCGCACGAAGAGGGGGCATCGTTCGCTCGCGCACTCTTGAAGAGCAGCGCGCGACTCGAGCCATTCTCCGTCGACGCGAAGGATCTGCCCGCGATCACGCTGCTCGATGCAAGCTCGTACCGTTTCCGTCATCGACTCGTCGCCGGAAGCGGCCGCTTTAGCGGCTTCCGCTTGCTCCGACTGCTCGGCTGCGGGCGGCGCGGCGCGCACCGGTGCCGAAAGCCCGCCCGGAAGCCCGAAGAGGCACAGGGCGAGGAGCGCCGGGAGCCTTCCCTTCATGGTTCGCTCGCCGCGCCCTCTCGCAACCGCGCCTGCCAGCGGGCGAGCAGCGGATAGGCGTCGCGGAGCAGCTCTACCACCGCCTCGACCGCCTCCTCTCCGGCCTCCGGCGCCAGCATGTCCCGCACCGCCAAGCCAAGCTCGTTGGTCGGAAAGTAGTACGGGAACGAACCCGACGTCGCGAGCAGCTGGGTGCTGGCGTCGAAATCGTTCGCCGTTGTTTCCGCCCGTCCTCCGAGCCCCGACACGTCCAGGTCGCGTCGCGCCGGAATGGAGCCCTTGACGGCGCTGAACGCGAGCTGGGCTTCAGGCGTAGCGAATAGGGCCAGCAGGCGGCGAGTTTCGGGAAGGTGAGGAGCCTCGACGGGAAGCGGGAAGCTATCGGAGGTGAAGACGAACACCGTCTCGGATCCGGGGAAAGGCACGCTTCGCACGCTGCCGTCGTCGAGAAACTCCGACAGCTCGCCGTTGACCCAATCGCCCATGACGGTGAACGCCGCGTCTTCGTTGGCGACGAGCTCGGCAGCGTCCGCCCAATTCCTGCCTTCGTGCCCGTCGATGAACGATCGCGAAAGGTACTTCACGCAAGCGAGGGCGCGGCGCACGTCTTGTGTCCAGTCGCCGCCGGAGCTCGAGGCGGGAGCCTCGCCGCGGAAGAGCCGTTCGTAGAACGACGGCCCCGCGAGCGCCGGCAGCACGGCTTCGAAGGCGAAAAGGACGAGCGAGAACGGATCCCTGGTACCGATCGCGACGGTCGCATCGAGAGGCTCGGCGCCGGTCGAGTTCT
>DASWGX010000346.1:0-2823 GCA_036393455.1 Polyangiaceae bacterium | reverse complement strand
CATCCTACTTTTTCTCTCTCTCCGCGGCTGGCAGCAGACGGCGATCGTGCTGTTCAGCATCCCATTTACGCTCGCGGGCTGCGTCTGGCTGCTCTGGGCACTCGACTACAACTTCTCGACCGCCGTCTGGGTGGGCATCATCGCGGTCGGAGGCCTCGCCGCCGAGCTCGGCACGGTCATGGTGATCTACGTGGACGAGGCGTTCCACCGCCACGAGCGCGCCGGCAGCATCACGTCCGCCGAGATCGACGCGGCCGTCGTGGAAGGCGCAGCGCAGCGCGTGCGGCCGAAATTGATGACCGTGGCCGCCGCCGTGCTCGCGCTCGCGCCGCTGCTCTGGTCACAGGGCGTCGGAGCGGACGTCACCGCGCGCACGGCGGCGCCCTTGATCGGCGGGCTCGCGGCGTCCACGTTCGTGACCCTGTTCGTGACGCCGTCGCTCTACGCCATCTGGCGCCACTGGCAGCTTCGGCGGCGGCAGCGCGTCGCGGCGATACTGGGTCGGGAGTCGCCCGCAACTTGAGGAGAGAGTCCGATGCACTGATCCACAGACGGCTCCCGGGACGCAGAGCGGGTGCTCGCGCTCACACCCGACCTCGATCGCGCCGATACAGAGGCGCTCTTCGACCTCGTCCCACGCCACCAGGTCCGATGGGAAGTGCCCCGGAGCGGCAGGTGTTCGCCGGCGTGGTGCGCCAGATAGGTTTCAGTATCGAGGGGTAGCGAAGGGAAGGATCGAGCGAGGACGGAGGGCGATTCTTCCATGGCTCAAAAACCACAGCTAGAGTGAGCGCATTCAAACCCGACCTGCGCACGTCAGCCGCGAGCCGCGATCGTCACCACCAAGCTTGCTCGAAAGAGCGCGTCGCTGAAGCGCTCGCTGAGCCTTTGATCGACGACGTCGCTCTGCACGAGCTCGAGGGAGCCGGCGTCGATCGCGTCGAAAACCTCCTTGGGCAAGAGCGCCCACGCTTCAGCTCACTCCGCCGCTCTGCGCCACGATTGCAGCACGCGAACGTAGTTGGCGCGTTCGAAGGCCGCGGGGTCGGGCGAGCGCGCGAGATTCATGCTGCCGCGCATCTGGGCGAGTGAGTCGTACTCGTGCACTTCGAGCCAGCGCGTGAGGCCGTCGATGAGGTCGGCGAAGCGACGCGGCCCGTGCTGGAGGATCTCCGAGACCATTTGCACGCCGTGGGCTCCGGCCATCACGGCTTTGACGACGTCTTCGACGTCGTGGACGCCGCCGGTGACCGCGAGGGAGCAGGAGAGTTGCGGCGACAGCACCGCAAGCCAGCGCAAGCGCAAGAGCAACTCCGAGGAGGTCGATAGGTGCAGCTGGTGCGAAACCTCCAGCGCTTCGACGTCGATGTCGGGCTGGTAGAAGCGGTTGAACAGGACGAGCCCGGCCGCGCCCGCGGCTTCGAGGCGCCGAGCGAAGTGGGGCAGCGCGGTGTAGAAGGGCGAGAGTTTGACGGCGATGGGCAGGCGTGTGGCGGCGCGGACTGCCTGTAGCATGCCGGCGGTTTCGGCTTCGACGCTCTCCGCGCTGCGTTCCGGATCGGTGACGAGGGCATAGACGTTGAGCTCGAGGGCGTCGGCGCCCGCCTCTTCGATGAGCCGCGCGTACTCGAGCCAGCCCCGGTTGGTGACGCCGTTCAGCGAGCCTATTACGGGCACGCTGACGGCATCCTTCACACGCCGGAGCTGCTCGAGATAGGCGTCCGGCCCGAGCGCGAAGTCTTCGGGCTCCGGCAAGTAGCTGAGAGCCTCGGCGAAGGCCTCGCCGTGGGAGTCGACGCAGTGGTGGCGGGCGAGCTGTTCCAGCGTGAGCTGTTCCTCGAACAGGGAGTGCATCACGATCGCGGCGACTCCGGCGTCTTCGAGCCCGCGGACGGTGTCGAGGTCGTCGACCAGCGGCGAGGCTCCCATCACGAGCGGGTGCGCCAGGGGAAGGCCGAGGTACGTGGTGGCAAGGTCCATCGGCGTCTCTACCTCTGCGCCGCCTGGCGCGAGACGACGAGGTGCGACAGTTGCTCGTACACTTCCGCGCGGCGCGCGGCATCCCGCTCGGCGGCCTCGAGCAAGCGCTGAAAGCGCTTGGGATCGAGCTTCTCCACCATGCGGAAGCGCATCTCGTTTTGCATGTATTCGCGCACCCTGCGCCGCGCCGGCGGCGAATCGAGCACGAGGGGCGGCTCGCCGTTGACCGCGCGCCGCGGGTCGAAGCGATAGAGCGGCCAGACTCCGCATTCGACCGCGAGTTTTTGCTGCTCGGCGCCGTGCATCAGATCGTAGCCGTGCGCGATGCAGTGGCTGTAAGCGATGACGAGGGACGGCCCGGGAAAAGCGTCGGCCTCCACGAACGCGCGCAGCGTCTGGGCGTCCTTGGCGCCGAGGGCGACGCGCGCGACGTAGACGTGGCCGTAGCTCATCGCCAAGAGTCCGAGGTCTTTCTTCGGCGTTTCTTTGCCAGCGGCCGCGAACTTGGCCGCGGCGCCGAGCGGCGTTGCCTTCGACTGTTGGCCTCCAGTGTTCGAATACACTTCCGTATCCAGCACCAGCACGTTGACGTCGTGGCCCGACGCGAGCACGTGATCGAGCCCGCCGTAGCCGATGTCGTAGGCCCAGCCGTCGCCGCCGACGAGCCACACGCTCTTGGCGACCAGGTCGTCGGCGAAAGCGGCGAGCTCGCGCGCCGCGGGCCGATCGACGCCACGGAGCCGTGCTCTGAGAGCGCGCACGGCCTCACGCTTTCGCACCATGCCCGCTTCGTCCGCCGGCGCAGCGTCGAGCAGCGCTGCGACGAGCTCGGCGCCCGCCACG
>DASWGX010000345.1:0-3841 GCA_036393455.1 Polyangiaceae bacterium | reverse complement strand
ACTGCGCCCCGCGGGGGGAGCGCCGGCGAGCGACCCGTCAGTCCAATGGAAACCGGGCACTAGTCGAAATGGCGCGGATGTGAGGCGGTGTGGAGCGTCGTTCTCGGTGCCGCGATCGGTGCGGAACGTTTGCCGGCGCTGCATTCCGCGGTAAAACGGGTTCGTGCCGTTCGTCGAAGTGCTGGGCAGCGGTCTCGGCATGACCAAAATGGTGGAAGCCGAGAACGGCGGCGACCTCGTGGACGTGTGCGACGAGCACCTGCTGCCAGTGCCGTTTTCGTGCCGCTCGGCGACCTGCGGGACCTGCCACGTGGAGGTGCTGGAAGGTCAGGAGCTGCTCGAGCCTCCCGGTCCGGAGGAGAGTGATCTCTTGGAGCTGTTGGGCGGTCCGGAAGGCAGCCGTCTCGCCTGCCAGGCGCGCGTGCGCAGGGGTCCGGGGCTCTTGCGGCTGAGGTCGCTCGTCGCCGAGCCCCGCTGAAATCCGTCGCGATCAGCCCAGCGCGAGCACGATCTTCCCCACGTTCAGGTTTTGCTCCATGCGACGATGAGCGTCGCCGGCGCGCTCGAGCGGCAGGACCGAGTCGATCACCGGATGGATCGCGGCGCCGCCGAGCAGAGGCAACCAGCGGCGTGAGAAGCGCGCGACGACGGCAGCCTTTTCGAGCGTGGGCCGCGAGCGCATGACGAGGCCGAGGATGCGCAGGCGTTTCTTCAGCACGCGGCCCAGATCGACGCTGGCCACGGCCCCCGAGAGCGTGCCCATGACGATCCAGCGGCCGCATTGGGCCAAGCATGCGCCGTGGCGCTCGGCGTAGTTCTTACCGACGACGTCGAGCACCACGTTCGGGGCGATGCCCCGAGCGGCAAGTCGCTCCGCGAAATCCTCGCCGTTGCGATCGACGGCGAGAGTGACCCCGAGCTTCTCGAGCAGCTCGAGCTTTGCGCCGACGCTGGCCGTGCCGACCACGCTGGCGCCGTGACGCAGGGCGAGCTGTACCGCGGCGGTACCGACGCCGCTCGCGGCCGCGTGAATCAACACCGTTTCGCCCGGCTCGAGGGCTCCCAGCCCGAACAGTGCTTCGTCGGCGGTGAGGAATGCTTCCGGTATCGCGGCCGCCTGCTGGAAGTCGAGGGAGTCCGGAATCGTCATCACCAGTCGTTCGTGCACGGCGACGCGTTCGGCGTACCCGCCGCCCGCGAGCAGCGCCATGACGCGATCGCCGACGGAGAAGCGGCATGCGCCGGCGCCGAGCGCGGCCACGGTGCCAGCGCATTCCAGACCGAGGATGTCCGGCGCGCCCTCGGGTGGCGGATAAAGGCCGCGGCGCTGCAACAGATCGGCCCGATTGAGCGCCGTCGCGCGCACGTCGATCAAGATTTCGCCTTCGCGCGGCGCGGGCTCAGGCACGTCCCGAATTGCCAAGTCTTCGGGCCTGCCCGGCGAAGCGACGACGATGGCTTTCACGGTTCGTGGATCGACCTAGAGCGTGGTCAGGTACGCGGCGCCGATGACCCCGGCTTTTTCGCCGAGTTCGCTGACCAAGAGCGGCACTTCGGCCAAGGGGAGGGCGTGGGTGTAGCGCCTGAGCCCGCGCCTCAGGCTCGGCTCGAACAGATCGAAGCTCGCCGAGACTCCGCCCGCGAAGATGATGGCGCTGAGGTCGAGCGCGCTCTGAATATTGGCGAGGCCGCGGCCCAATGCGTCGCCCATGCGCTCGAACGTCTTGAGACCGGCGCGTTCGCCGCGCCGCGCGCTGTCGGCGATGGATTTGACGTCGCTCGCCCGCCCCCCGTACTCGGCGAAGGAGCGCAAGAGCGCGCGTGTGCCGGTATAGGCTTCGAGGCAGCCGCGCGCGCCGCAGGAGCAGGCCCAGGCGTCGGGGGCAGGATTGATGTTCGCGTGGCCGACTTCGCCGGCGAACCCGTATGCTCCAGGGTACAGCTGGTGTCCGATCACCAAGCCACCGCCGATGCCGGTCCCGAGCGTCACCATGAGGAAGCTCGGGTACTTGCGGCCGTGGCCGTAGAGCCGCTCACCGAGCGCCGCCGTCGTGGCGTCGTTTTCCACCGCTACCGGGCACTTGAGCCGGACGCTCAGCTCCTCTCCGACGTGTACGCCCTTGAAGCCCGGCACGTTCGGTAGCCCCCAGCAATGCCCCTCGGAATCCACCACGCCCGGGATCGCCACGCCGACCGATTCGGGCTTGGAGTCGAGCTCGAGCACCGTCTTGGCGATGGCGTCCATGACGACCTTGGGAGGGGAGCCCGCCACCGTGTCCGCCGACGTTGAACGCACCAGAAGGCCGCCCTCGACGATGCCCGCCTTGATTTGAGTTCCTCCGAAATCGACGCCGATCATCCGCCGGGCGAGAGGGTAACCCGACGATTCCAGCACGTGTCAAGCGAGCCCGGGCGGGCCAGTAGCTCTCACGCGGCCGTTGCCTGTGCTGCGGCCACTGATGCGCGTGCCGGCGATCAGCCCGATCCGCCGCAAGCCGCTCTGTGCTCCTCGCTCGGTCCGTGATTGGATACGGCCCCATGGAGCTCCTGAGGGTTGCCACGCTCAACATATGGAACCGTTCCGGGCCGTGGCCGGAACGACTTGCTCTCATCCGTGCGGAGCTCGAACGCCTGCGGCCGGACGTGATCGGGCTGCAGGAAGTCTTGCGGCTCGAACCGTCGCGCCCCGGCTCGGCCGTCGAGGATCAAGCGGCGGAGATAGCCGAAGGTGGCGCCTGGTATCACTGTTTCGCGGCCGCCGCGGACTACGGCAATGGGCTGTTCTTCGGCAATGCGTTGCTCAGCCGCTTTCCCATCCTCGAGGAGCGAGGCTTTTCGCTGCCGGGAGCGTACAGCGGAGAAACGCGCTCGCTCCTGTTCGCGCTCGTCGAGACGCCGAAGGGCAGGCTGCCGGCGTTCGTCACGCATTTGAACTGGAAGTACCATCACGGCTCCGTTCGCCTCGAGCAGGTTCGCTTCATCGCCGACACGGTGGCGGAGCTCGCCCCCGAGGAAGAGCCCGATACTCTGCCGGCCGTCTTGATGGGGGATTTCAATGCCGACCCCGACTCCGACGAGATCCGTTACCTGCGCGGCCTGCACACGGTCGAAGGGCGCAGCGTATTTTTCACCGACGCCTGGTCGTACGTGAACGGAACGGCAGCCGGTTTCACGTTCGACCGCGGCAACGAGTTCGCCGCGCGCGCCCACGAGCCGTCGCGCCGCATCGACTACATTTTCGTGCGCGGCCCGGACCAGCAATTTCGCGGCGAGCCGCTCGAGACCCGCGTGGTGTTCCACCACGGCGTGAAAACCAGGGCCGGGCCGGTGTGGCCGTCCGACCACTTCGGCTTGGTCACGGACCTGCGCGTTACCGGCGAGAAAGCCGGTTGAAGGGCGCCGAGGGCGCGCGCTTTGCGCGATCGGCCCGCCACGGCTAGCCTCGAACGAAAGCCGTTGCTTCGAACGCGTCGACTTTGCCCGAAATAGCCTACCCGAACCAGGAGGTGAAAACCGATGAAGCACTCCGTCGTTCACGATCTCGGTCAAGACAAAGCCAAGCAGGTGGCCGTGGCCGCTTTCGATTCGTACAAAAAGCGCTTCGCCGAGTACTCGCCCACCGCCGACTGGGTCAGCGATCGCCGCGCCGACATCGCCTTCAAAGTGAAGGGCATTTCGCTCACGGGCTCGCTCGAGGTGGGGCCGAAGAGCATCGACATGGACCTCGACGTCCCGTTCCTCTTGAGACCGTTCAAGGGCAAGGCGCTCGGCGTGGTCGAGCAAGAGATCCGAAGGTGGATCGGAAAGGCCAACGCCGGCCAGCTCTAGTGTCCTGTCTCCG
>DASWGX010000344.1:0-2742 GCA_036393455.1 Polyangiaceae bacterium | reverse complement strand
CTGGCGCGGGCGTGGTCGGAGGGGCCTTGATTCGCGCGTACATCTACATGGATGCAGAAAACCTCTACACTACCGATCCGGGCCAAGTCGCCACCGTGCTCCAGATCGGCGAGACGCGCAGCAACGGAACTGGAGCCTTCGAGCTTCTCCTACCGTCCCAGCTCAATTAGCGGCCCATCACAACCCAGTCAGCGGCTCGAACCCCGGCCAGAGAACGTGGGCTCGCCGGCCGTGTGGTCACGCCCCCCCGCCGCCACGGTGGCTAAGTGCGACGGCCTGTGGGTATGCCCTGAAACTGCGGGCTGGCCCTGGAGGGCGTAGCGTAATAGGGTCTTGGGGTGGAGCGTTCCGACGTCCGCTTCCTCGAGGCTGAAAGCCCACAGCCGGAGTCCGCCCCGAGCCCCGTGGTCGGCAGGGTCGAAGCCGATCTAGCCGGCGCGCTGCACGAAGTGTCGAATGCGCTCACGGTCGTGCTCGGCTGGCTCGACGTCGCGCACGCGAAACTTTCGCCCGGAGAAGAGAAGGACGCCGTCGAAGTAGCGCGGACGCACGCTCGCCTCGGTCATCGCGTCGCGCGCGAAGCGATCGGCGCAGAAGTGTTTCCGGGGGGTACCAGCGAACGGGCAGCCAAATCCCTGGCGCAGTGCGCCCTGGTCGGGGTCGCGCCCCAGGCCGAGCGTCGCGGAATCAAGACCACGCTGGTCGTGGGCTCGCAGGCCAGCGCGCTCATCCCGCACGTCGGCGCGGCGCTGCAAATTCTTACCAATTTGTTACTGAACGCGATTGATTTTTCTCCCGAGGGCAGCGTCGTCACCCTGGACATTCAGGAGGAATTGGGGGATGCCATTTTTTCCGTCACGGATTCCGGTCCGGGCATCGACACGCCGGACGCGGACAATCTGTTCCTTGAGCCGCGCTCCACGCGCAAGGGCGGCGCGGGCATCGGCCTGAGACACAGCGAAGCGCTGGCGCGGACCAAGGGCGGCGCGTTGCGCCTGGCCTACGCCGGTCCGGGGGCTCGGTTCGAGCTCAGGTGGCCCATCGCCGAAGCGCGGTCACAAGTTGGCGCGCCCAAGCGCGCGCCGAGCGCGCGCCTCAAAGGCTCTCGCATTCTCGTGGTCGAGGACGACGCCGCCGTGCGGTCGCTGATCGAGCTCGCGCTCGAAGCGCGCGGCGCGACGGCCGTCGTCGTCGCCAACGCGGAAGACTTCGATCGCGTCGTGTCGCGCGCGCTCTTCGACGCCGCTCTCGTCGACCTTTCGCCGATAAAAGAGCGAGTCGCCGCCTCCCTGAACGCCCTCCGACGCACCAGCCCGGAGGTGGTCACCGTGTTGATCAGCGGCGCGGCGAGCGGGCCGCCCAACGGGCTCGAGCACCACTTCGATGCCTGGGTGCGAAAGCCCTTCGAGATGGGCGAAATCATCGACACGCTCGGTGCCAAGCTCGCCCTGCGCGCCGGCGTCTAGCGAAACCCCGGTGGTGGCGTGAGGTCGTCGATCGTCGTCCCTGCTCGACGATCGATAGCCGTCGCTTGTTGCTTCGGCGCGCTCGCGTGCAGCGCAGAGAACGACGCGGGCGGCGCTTCGAGCGCGAGCGCCGTTGCCGGTAGCGGCGGCGCTTCGACTGGCGCGCCCACGAGCCAGAACGGCTCGACGACGCCCACCGGCGCCGGCGCGGCGGCTTCGTCGTCGGCCAGCGCCGGCGGAGCCGGAGCCGCGAGCGCCGGCGGAACGCAGTCGGCGGGTGGCGCGGGAGCCGGAGGAGAACCGGCCTCTGTGGCAGGCAGCGGAGGAAGCACGAGCGACGGCGCCGGGACCGGCGGCTCTTCGGGCGCGGGCGGCAATGACGGCGAGCCCGACGCGCGCAAGCTCCTCTTGCGCGACGAAGGTCATTCGCGGCTTCACTACGTGGACCTCGCGAGCCCCGGCGACAACTGGTCCGTCGACGTGCCGACCGGGCGCGACCTTCAGCTGGTCGGGCAGCGGCGCATCATGGTCGGTACCGACTCCGGCTACGAAGAGCGCAGCATCGACGGCGGCGCATTCGTGAGCGCCGTGACGTCTTTCCCCGGAACGCAGACAGCACACCGCCTGCACAACCGAAACACGTTGTTGGCGGGCGTCGACTGGCAAGGCGACCAGGGCATCGTGCTCGTGGAAGTAGACTCCGGCGGCGCCGAAGTGGATCGAGTCGTCTATTCAGGCTTCAGCTACGTCCGCCTCGTGCGCCAAACCGCGGGCGGCCACTTTCTCGTGACCGCCGACACCGTCGTCTTCGAAGGCGACGCCGAAGGCAACGTCCTCTGGTCGGGCACGCTGCAGGGACACGCTGAACCGCACGCATGGGAGGCATTGCCGCTCGCCAGCGGCGACGTTCTGGTGTCGGCGGGCTATGCGGCGAGCCTTCAAGTGTTCACGCCGCCGAATGCGGCGCCGCACCTCGTCGTCAGCGGTGGAGATCCGGACCCGGCGCCGTTCTTCTTCGCGGACGTCCAGGTCATGCCGACGGGCAACTATGTCGTCACGAACTGGCAGGGCCACGGCACCGACTTCGGGACGAGCGGGATCCAACTGCTCGAATACGATCCCGCCGGCGCGCTCGTCTGGTGGTGGCAGCAGGACGCGACTTTCGTTTCCTCGTTGCAGGGCGTGATCGTACTCGACGGCCTCGACCTCGACCGACTGGAGGTCGAGAGCGCCGAAACGGGCATGCTCGAGCCGGTGAACTAGTGTCCTGTCTCCG
>DASWGX010000343.1:0-3158 GCA_036393455.1 Polyangiaceae bacterium | reverse complement strand
CGACTATGGATACTCGCCGCGCCGGAACGCCCTCGTCGTCGGCCGCGTACGAGCCCCAGAGCGCCTCCCCTGCGGGGCCTTTGGCGAGCGTCGGGTCGTCGTACACGTCGAGCAGCGGCGCGGTCATTTGAAAGCCGAGCTTGGACGCGAAGCTCCGGTCGACGTCGGCCTGAGCGAAGCGAGGCGGCGGCGAACCATCGAGCCCCGGCACCAAGAGGGCCTGGATCAACTGGGCCGCGGCCTGCCCTTCGAACAGGATGACCGCGGTTCCGTTTTCCGCGAGCGGTGCTTCCCTGGCGCGCACCAGCCGCTCGCCGAACGCACGCGCCGTTTCCCTCAGCGTCTCCAGCGGAGGCAGGCTCGTCGGCTCGTGCCCCGTCAGCGACAGCCGGCGCTCGATCGGCATGCCGTCTTCGGCCTGCGTGCTCGCAAGCAGCACGAGCTCGGTCACGCGGCGCCCTTCGTCGGCCCAGGTTTGCTCGCTCGTCAAAAGGCGCCGCCGCGCGCGCTCGACCGTCGCTCCCACGACTGCCGTCTTCAAACCCTCCACCGAGCCGAGCGCGAGCGAGACCTCCGCCGCGAGCCTCTTCAACCCGTCGCGCCCGCCTTCCAAGTCGAGCGCCTGGAGAGCGCGCACGGTTTCATGCGGCGCTTCGCGCGAAAAGTCGGGAAACTCTTCGGTACGCCGCGCCATGCGCGTCTTCATCATGTTGCTCTTGTAAGAAAGCTCCTCGAGGGAAGACTTGTAGGCGTCGTCGGTAGCGCGCCAGAGCTCGTGCCGCAGCGCGACGTAGTCGTCGTCGATGGGCCCCACGTTCCAGGCTCCGAAGAAGGAACCCGTATTGGCACCCTCGAGCTCGTGGCTTCCGACGCGAACCGTGACCGCGACGTGGCGCACGTGCGCGTAGTTGTCGAGCAGCGCCGCCCCGTACGTGGCGTTGACGTGCAAGACTTCGCGATCCACAAGGACATAGCCGACGAAGTACGGTGCCGGCTCCCCGGGCAGTGCGAGCTTCTGCATCGAGCGCGCTAGCTCGTCGGAAAGTGCACGCTTCACGGCGCCTTCGTCCGTCACCAAGTCCGCGCGCGCCGCGCCGGCCGTGAGGCAGAGAGCGCCCAAGAGGGACCAGAGCGCCGGCAGGCGCAGTGCCTTGGCCGCTTTCATGGCGTACCTTTCGCGCGCACGGCACTCGGCGGCGCGAGCACGGGCGGCCGCTCGTTTCCTTTGTCGCGCAGAGCGACCTCGATGCGCTCCAGGAGCAGACTCGGAGCGATCGCAGACACCGGGACCGTGCCCGAAGCTGCCCCGCACATGCCATTGAACAGGGCATAGTCGTCACCCGTCGCCACGATGGTATTGAGGGCGGTCAGCGGCGTTCCGATGATGTCGACACCGCGTATCAGCTCGTCGGGGCGACCGTCGGCCCACACACGGTAGACCAGAACCGGCATCACCTTGAACCCCTGCGTGGACTCCCGGGCCGTCTCCGTGTAGCCGCCTTCGATCTCCGCGAACAACAGCCCGTACGGCTTTTTTTGCTGCTTCACTTCCGCGACGAGACGACGCTTGAGCTCCACGGCGGGCAACGTGCGGCTCGATTCGATCACCAAGTTGGCTTGCCGCGCCATCGGCGTGGCTCCGGGGTTCGCGCGTCCGTGTCCGTTCGAGCGGCGCACGCCGCGAACCGGAACGCGGCTCATCAAGAACCCCTTGAGCACCCCGGCTTCGACCAGGCTCGCCCGCTGCGCGCGGACGCCTTCGTCGTCGAACCGGAAGAACCCGTTCAAGTCGGCGCCTTCGAAGCGCGAGAGGGTCGCGTCGTCGTAGATGGTGATGAAATCAGGCAGAATCTTGTGGCCGACTTTCTTGGCGAACGTCTGGCCCTCCTCCTCGAGCTTCTGTCGCTCGCCTTCGACGCGGTGCCCGAAGGCTTCATGGAAGAAGACTCCGGCGGCCCGTCCCAGCAAGATGGCGGGCCCGACGTAGGGTTCGGCGGGGGGCGCCCGTCGCAGCGCGTCCAGCTCGGTGACCACTCGCTCCACGGCAGCCTCGGCCTCGGCGAGCGGAGGCAAACCGCCGGCCGTCGCCGCGTCGAAAACCTCCGTGCGCTCGAGACGCATCCCGTCGTTCGCCCGGGCCTCCGCTTGCACCAGGAGTCGATAGCCCGTCGTCCCGCTCTGCAACCGCGTCCCCTCGGAGCTCGCGAGAAAGCGCGTCGCCGCGCTCCCTTCGACCCGCACGGACGACGCGATGAGATGCCCGCGGCCACGAAACCGCGCGGAAAGGGCACGCGCGCGCGCCTCCCAAACGGCTCGATCGAGCTCGAGCTCGGCGCGGCGGCCGTAATAGATGACCGGCTCTTCGCGAGAGAAATCGCCGGTTTGATCCTCGATGTCGACTCGAACGTTGGCTTCCCCTTTGATCGTCAAATAGCGCTGGCTCGCCGCGCGATACGCCGTGTCGGTCGCGAGCCACGCTTGCCTTCTCAGCACGGCGAGCGCTCCGTCGTCCAGCGGAACCGGCTCCGGAATGGAGAAGTCACCGCCATAGGTCTGCTCACTGGGGTGCGTCGAATCGAGATCGTAGCTTCCGACGCGCACGTCCGCGGTCAACAGCCGTACGCGCGCAACCTCCGAAGCGATCAGCGCTCCGTAGCGAGCCTCGATCTCCAGCCCTCCGACGTCGGTGAGCGAATACGCCATGTAATACGGTGCCAGCTCTCCTTCGGCCTTCAGCGCGCGCTCGGCGCGAGCGAGCTCGTCCACGAGCGCGGCGAGCGGCGGACCTGGCTCCGACTGTGTACCGGCGGTGGGTTCGACGCGTTCGAACGCCGGGCGCACGCTGCGACCCGCTGCGGTTGCTCGCGCGCGGCTGGACCGGGGTGCGAGCTCTGCCGGCGGAGCACACGCCCAAAGTGCCCCCGCGACCAAGGCCACCGTTGCGGTTCGGCGCCTGGGCGCTCCCGGATTCATCGAAACCTCGCTATTGTCATGAAGGAGTGCTCGGCACGGAGGCAGCTCGGGTTTCGCACGAAATCGCCCGCGGAGCTCGGGAAACAGTCAAGTTTGTCTCGCGAGGCCGTACGAAACCGTGATGTCGATCGGCAAGCGCCTGCCTCGGAGGCACCCCCAACTGCCCCGCCCTGCCCGGCAAGTCC
>DASWGX010000342.1:0-1558 GCA_036393455.1 Polyangiaceae bacterium | reverse complement strand
GCACGAAGCCAAGTGCGCCGCCGACGCCGTGTTCGGCCGCGTGGCGTTCCAGGGCGAAGTGATTTGGGTGCCCGGCAACGGCGCGCGACGCAGGAACGGGCCGAGCGTTACGCACCAGACCATCCTCATTTACTCGAAGGGGCCGAGCATGCTCTGGAACGAGGCAGACCCCTCGCTGCGGGAGCCCTACGCGGAAACGAGCCGTCGCATGCACTTCACGCAGAAAGACGCCGAAGGCCGCCTCTACCGCGAGCGCGTCATCGGCGGCAAGGCGTACCGCTACTACGCCGACCGCGGCCGCAAGCTCGGCAGCGTATGGACCGACTGCGGCGCCATGCGCGCCAACACGCCGCTCATCGACGAGACCACGGGCTATCCCACGCAGAAGCCCGAAGCGCTGCTCGAAAGGATCGTGCGCGCCGCCAGTACGGAGGGCAGCGTCGTCCTCGACCCCATGTGCGGTTCGGGTACGACGCTGGCCGTGGCCCGGCGGCTCGGCCGTCGTTTTTGCGGCATCGATCAGAGCCCGGTAGCCTTCGAAACGAGCGCGCAGAGACTCGCACGCGCCGAGGCGCAAGGCCTCAAGAGCGCCGAGGCGCAAGCGAAACGAAGCTCGCGAGCGCGTCGGGGTTCGAAAGCGTTCCCGGGTTCACCGCCCGCTCGGCGGGAACCCCGCTCAAGATCCGCTTGATCGGGACTTCCAGCTTCTTGCCGTTGAGCGTCTTGGGCACCGCATCGATAGCGGTGATGACGTCCGGCACGTGCCGCGGCGATAGCTCGCGTCGCAGCGTCGTCTTGATGCGCTCGACCAGCGCCGTGTCGAGCTTCGCACCGGACTCCAAGACGACGAACAGCCAGAGCTTGCCGGTCTCCGCCTCGCCGGGCTCGCCGAGCCCGGCCGTGTCGACGACGAGGCTGTCGGAGATCTCCTCGAGCGCCTCCACCACCCGATAGAATTCGCTGGTCCCCATGCGCACTCCGCCCCTATTCAAGGTCGAATCCGAACGCCCGTAGATCACGGCCGAGCCACGCTCCGTAATCTTGACCCAGTCCCCGTGCCGCCACACGCCGGGGTAGACGTCGAAGTAGCTTTCGCGGTAACGGCTGCCGTCCGCGTCGCCCCAGAAGCAGACGGGCATGCTCGGCAACGGCTCGGTAAGCACGAGCTCACCCACCTCGCCGACGACGGAGCGCCCGTGCTCGTCGAAGGCTTCGAGCTTCGCGCCGAGGCCGCGACACTGGATCTCCCCCGCGTGCACGGGCAAAAGTGGGCAGGAGAGCGCGAACGCCGTGCAGACGTCCGTGCCGCCGGATACGGAACCGAGCAACAAGTCGCGGCCGACGTGCTCGTACACCCAGGCGAAGCCCTCGGCCGAGAGCGGCGCGCCCGTCGTCCCTAGCGAGCGCACGCGGCCGAGATCGCAGGCCTCTGCCGGACTGATGCCGGCCTTTTCGCACGCGTTCAAGAACGGCGCGCTCGTGCCGAAGTACGTGACACCCTCGGACTCGGCGAGGCGAAACAGGTGGAGCAGGTCCGGATAGGCCGGACTCCCGTCGT
>DASWGX010000341.1:0-3843 GCA_036393455.1 Polyangiaceae bacterium | reverse complement strand
CTTTATCGGCCCCCTGGTATCCGGCGGCAACGCGTAGTCGTTGCCGCCGCCGGTACGCCGTCAATCTCCGACGATCAGGACTCGGCGAACGTGCGCCAGCGGCGCCCCGTCGTCGAATCGGACGACGGGGCCCTCGACGCGCACGCCGAGGCGCTTCCACCAAGCGTCGAGGTCGATGCGCACCGGCTCGGCGCGCATCCGCCGGTAGAGCTCGCTGAGAACGTCGGTTCCCGTCGCCCTGTCGCCGACCTCGAAGGCGCGCGAGAGCGGCCATGTTTTACCGAGCGTGCCGCCCTCGCGAACGATGGCGCGCAGCGCGTGCCGCAAGCCGAAACGGTTGTTCGTCCGCTCGCGAATCGTCACGTCCGCCACGAAACAGAACAGCGCGCCTCCCCAGTACGTGCGCGCCCAGCTCCGCGTTTCGTCCAGCCCGCGATCACCGGCTCGCGGCTGACCCTGCAACAAGCGCTCCGCCCATTCGAGCCACACGTCTTCTTCTCGGAGCCCGCCGACTCGAGCGCGGGCCTGGGGCTCCACGTACGTGGCTAGCCCTTCCTCGATCCAGTGGTGTCGTGACGCGGGGCTCGAGCTTCGACACGCAGATTCTCTTGTGCCAATGTGTGCCGGCACGCATGACGCGCCGGCGACGGCGCGACAAAACGAGCAAGTTCGACGCTGGTACGTAGCTTGCTTTGCATCGAATCCATGAAACACCGCGTGAAAGCCGGGACGTCCGTCAGTGTGGCACTCTTGGCGGCAGCGCTCGCGGCGTGCTCCGGCGAGACCGAGTCGGACGCCGGCGGCACCGGCACGGGAACGGCGAGCTCCGCCACGGGCGCGGGCGGCTCGAGCACGAGCTCCAGCGGAACCTCGACGAGCGCGAACGCCTCGAGCACCAGCAGCGCAAGCTCGGGCGGCGCGGCGAGCGGCTCGACTTCGACTGGAGCCGGCGGCGCAACGGGAAGCAATGGCGCGACGGGCAGCGGGACAACCGGCAGCGGCGGCGCGGCAACCGGCAGCGGCGGCGCGGCGACGACCGGCAGCGGCGGTGGCCCGGGCGACGACTACGTCGACTGCCCGCCGACCCTTCCCGCGGACGGCTCGGAGTGCGAGATGGCCGGGACGCTCTTCTGCACCTACGGCGACGATCCGCGCTGGAACTGCCGCACTCAGGCGTTCTGCTCGGCGAGTGTCTGGTCGGTCCAAGAAACACCCGAGACTTGCGATCCCGACCCGCTACCCGCCGAATGCCCCGAGGCGCCGCTTCCGAACGAAGCCTGCTCGGAAGCTCAGCTGCAATGTGTCTATCCCGACGGGACGCAATGCGTTTGCACGGACTGCCCCGTTTCATCGCCGGTGTGCGGAGCCACGGGAGATTTCAACTGGTACTGCTTCGAACGGCCCGAGGACTGTCCGCTCTATCCGCCGAACCTGGGCACGCGCTGCGGCTCGCCCGGCCAGGAATGCGTCTACGACTGCGCGACGAACTTCATCTGCGGCGAAAACGATGCCTGGACGCAGGGCGGCTTCAGTTGCCCCATCTGCAACTCGCCGGACACTCCCATCGCGACGCCGGCGGGTGAACGGAGCGTCGCGGAGCTTCGTCCGGGCGACCTCGTATACAGCATCGACCGAGGCGAGCTCGCCATCGTCCCCATCGAGCGCATCGGCTCGACGGGGCTTCGCAATCATCGCGTCGTTCGCGCGGAGCTCGAGAACGGCAGCGTGCTCGAAATCAGCCCCGGGCACCCGACGGCCGACGGCCGCACCTTCGCCGACCTCGTGCCGGGCGGCAGGCTCGATGGCGTCCGCGTCGTCGCGGTGTCGCGCATTCCGTACCGACACGACCGCACGTATGACATCCTGCCGCGGTCGGATACGGGGACCTATTTCGCCGGCGGCGTGCTGATTGGCAGCACGCTGGCGGGGGCGCCGTCGTTCGGCGCCGGTGAAGGCGCGCGGTGCGCCGGCGCCTTGCCGGCGAGTGTCGAAGACGTTACTCGATACTCCCGCGAACCCTGAAGACCACCGCGACGGTGTTGCGGTTTCCCACCGTCGCCGCCCACCTCGAACACGGAACCGACCCCGGGAGCAGTCAACGCGAGCCGTTGCGAAGGGCACACGCCGCCGAGCGTGGCTTGGCCGTAGTCGTCGGGGCGAGCATTGGACTAGCCTTCGCTCGACAGCAGAGAAAAGAAGGTCGCGATGACTGACGGAATCGAATTCAGAACGTTACACGGCGCCACACGACGCCTGAGCGAACCAGCCCTCGCCGCGTTCACGACCGGCTTTCGCGGGCGCGTGCTCGGGCGCTCGGACGCGGGCTACGACGAGGCACGCAAGCTCTGGAATGGGATGATCGACCGCCGTCCAACGCTGATCGTGCGTCCCACCGGAACCGCCGACGTCGCGCACGCCTTGCGCTTCGCGCGCGAGCACCGCCTGTTGTCTTCGGTGCGAGGCGGCGGGCACAACATCGCGGGGCTCGCCGTGTGCGAAGGCGGGCTCATGATCGACATGTCGGGGCTCACGGGCATCTGGGTCGACGCCGAGGCCCGTCTCGCGCGCGCGCAGGCCGGCTGCACGCTCGGCGCCGTGGATCGCGAAACGCAGCTCCATGGCTTGGCGGCGGTGCTCGGTTTCGTTTCGGAGACGGGCATCGCGGGGCTCACCGTGGGCGGCGGCTTCGGCTATTTGACGCGGCGCTACGGCTGGACGTGCGACAACGTCCGTTCGGTGGAAGTGGTAACGGCGGACGGCAACGCCGTCCGTGCCAGCGAGGACGAAAACGCGGAGCTCTTCTGGTGCCTGCGCGGTGGCGGCGGCAACTTCGGCATCGTCACGTCGATCGAGTACCGGCTTTATCCGGTAGGGCCCACGATTCTCGGCGGCGCCATCGCGTGGAACGGCGAGGACGCTCCCGATGTGCTCCGCTTCTACCGCGAGCTCACCCAGCGCGCGCCGCGCGAGCTCACCAGCGTTGCGGCTTTGCGCATCGCGCCGCCCGCGCCGTGGTTGCCCAAGGAAGTCCACGGAAAGCCCATCGCCGCCCTCTTCTTCTGCTACACCGGCGAGGTCGAAGCCGGACAAGAACTGCTCGCGCCCGCGCGCAAGCTCGGCCGTCCCGTCGCCGACATCCTCATGCCGCGGCCCTACGCGCAGATGCAGAGCCTGCTCGACCCGACGCAGCCGAAGGGCCGCCGCTACTACTGGAAGAGCGACTACCTCGCCGGCCTCGAGCCCGCGGCGCTCGAAACCCTGATCGAGCGCGCCAAGAACATCCCTTCGCCGCACTCCGCGATCTTGTTGTTCCAGGTTCAGGGCGCCCTGGGCGAGCTTCCTGCCGATCACTGTCCGATGGGCAACCGCGACGCCGCGTACATTTTCAACGTCGCCGGCTCCTGGGAAAATCCGAACGACGACCCGCCGAATGTCGAATGGGTGCGCGGCGCGTGGCAGGCGATGAATCCGCACTCGACGGGCGGCGCGTACATCAACTTCCAGACGGAAGACGAAGGCGCCGAACGTCTGGAAGCCGCCTACGGCAAGGCGACGCTCGAACGGCTCGCCGCCCTCAAGAAAAAGTACGACCCCGAGGGGCTCTTCGTGCACACGAAGCGCGTGGACGGGGCTGGCTGAGCCCGCCGCAAAGCCCTGCAAGCATGGGCCGCAAATACTGATCTTGTGTTCAGTTGCAACCCGTGCTAGTGTCCTGTCTCCGTAGTTCGCATCAGAAATCCTCCAAGGCAAGGGTGCGCTGGCAGAATCGGGCGACTTTCGCGAGGATCTGATCGGCCGTCTTGGTCCAGACGAATGGCTTTGGGTCGTCGTTGGACGCCGCGA
>DASWGX010000340.1:0-3885 GCA_036393455.1 Polyangiaceae bacterium | reverse complement strand
TCACGCGCCTCGGTCCCGGAGACGAGCTCGGCGTGCGCGGCCCTTACGGCACCGCGTGGCCCGTTGCCGCTGCCGAGGGCGGCGACCTCTTGGTGGTGGCCGGCGGCATCGGGCTCGCGCCGCTCAGGCCGGCCGTCTACCGAGCGCTCGCGCGGCGCGCGCACTTCCGGCGGCTCTGGGTCGTGTACGGCGCGCGCACCCCGAGCGACCTTTTGTATCGGGACGAGCTCGCCGTCTGGAGCGCGCGCGACGACATGGAGTGCGACGTCATCGTCGATCGCGGCGATCCGGACTGGAACGGGCACACCGGCGTCGTCACGAAGCTCGTCGACGAGCTGCCGCTCGACCCGGAGCGCACGCTCGCCATGCTGTGCGGCCCCGAGATCATGCTGCGCTTCGCCGCGCGGAGCTTGCTCGGCCGCGGCGTCCCGGCGAGCGGCATCTATCTTTCGGCCGAGCGCAACATGAAGTGTGGCGTCGGCCTATGCGGGCACTGTCAGCTCGGGCCTTTGCTCTTGTGCAAGGACGGCCCCGTCCTGAGTTACGCAAGGCTCGCGCCTTGGATGTCCGTGAGGGAGCTCTAGCCTAGCGGGGCTTGTGCCCCAGCCCAACTTTTGCATGTTCGAGGTTCTGGTCACCACCGTGTACTTTGGCCGCAACAGGTTTTTGGGAGGGGCTGGCGCAGCCCCTCCCCCCGATCGGCTGCGCCGCTCGGGTCCCCCCCTCCCGACAACGCACTCCGTAAGGGGTGCGCTGCGCGTGGGGCCAAAGCCCCACTTGCCCGACGGCCATTGCAAACTCGACTCATTTTTCAACGTCGTCGCTCGTCAAGGACTCTAATGGTGACCGCTTCGAGGCCCAAGCTCGCCGTCTTCAAGTTCGCCTCCTGCGACGGCTGTCAGCTCAGCCTGCTCGATCTCGAGAACGAGCTTTTGGCGCTCGGGGAGCACTTCACCATAGCCCATTTCCTCGAGGCGTCGCGGGCGACACTCGACGGCCCCTACGACGTCTCGCTCGTCGAAGGGTCGGTCACGACCGAGCACGATCGGGAACGGATAAAGCGAGTGCGAGAACAGTCGAAGCGACTCGTCACCATCGGCGCTTGCGCCACCGCGGGCGGCGTTCAGGCGCTGCGCAACTTCGCCGACGTGGCCGAGTACTCGAGGGTGGTCTACGCGCGGCCGGAATACGTCTCTACGCTTTCGACCTCGACGCCAATCGCGCATCATGTGCTGGTCGACTTCGAGCTTCAAGGCTGTCCCGTCAACAAGTATCAGCTGTTGGAGGTGCTCACGGCCTACCTCCACCAGCGTGAGCCGAACATCCCGGCCTACTCGGTGTGCGTCGAATGCAAACGACGCGGCAATACCTGCGTGCTCGTGACCGGCGCTGCGCCTTGCCTCGGTCCCGTCACCCACGCCGGCTGCGGCGCGCTCTGTCCGAGCTACGACCGCGGCTGCTACGGGTGCTACGGTCCCGCGGCCACGACGAACACCGCGTCGCTCGAGCACGCGCTCGCGAAAACCACGCATTTCGACGTGGACGTGCGCCGGCTCTACAGCACCTTCAATGCCGCCGCACCGGCCTTTCAGCGTGCCCACGGGCTCGGCGGCGCTGCCGGAGACGATGCGTGAAACGCACCATCAAGGTCGACTACCTGGCGCGGGTCGAAGGCGAAGGGGCGCTGACGATCGAGCTCGTCGACGGGCGCGCCGAATCCGTAAAACTTCGTATCTTCGAGCCGCCTCGCTTCTTCGAGGCATTCTTGAGAGGCCGTGCCGCGAGCGAGGCGCCCGACATCACCGCGCGCATCTGCGGCATCTGCCCGGTCGCCTACCAGATGAGCGCGTGTCACGCGATCGAGGCAGCGCTCGGGGTAACGCTGCCGGAGTCGCTCCGCGCGCTGCGCCGGCTGCTCTACGCCGGGGAGTGGATCCAGAGTCACGCGCTGCACGTGTTCATGCTGCACGCGCCCGATTTCCTGGGCTACGAGGACGCGCTCGCCATGGCGAAGGACCATGCGGAGCTCGTCAAGCAGGGCCTTTTCGTCAAGCAGGCCGGCAACGCGATTCTGAGGGTGCTCGGCGGGCGCGAAGTGCATCCGATCAACGTCAAGGTGGGTGGGTTCTATCGCCTGCCGCGCGTCGACGAGCTCGCGCCGCTCTTGCCGACGCTCGAGCGAGCGCGTGAAACCATGGAAGCGGCGCTCGGAACGTTCGCGGGGCTCCCGTTTCCGGACTTCGAACGCGACTACGAGTTCGTGGCGCTCCGCCACGCCAGCGACTACCCGTTCTCGGAGGGGCGCATCGTTTCGAGCGCGGGCCTCGACATTGCCGTCGCTGACTACGACGCGCATTTCGTCGAAGAGCAAGTGCCGCACTCGACGGCGCTCCACGCGCGCCTGCGCGCTCGCGGCGCTTACTTGTGCGGCCCGCTTTCGCGTCTGAACCTGAACTTCGATCGGTTGCGGGAACGGGCGCGCGCCAGCGCCGATGCCATAGGTTTCGAAGTGCCGTGCAAGAATCCGTTCAAGGGACTATTGGCGCGCGGCATCGAGCTCGTCCAGGCACTCGACGAGGCGTGCGCCATCGTGGCCGCGTACCAGGCGGCGGGGCCGGCCAGCGTCGAAGTGCCGCGCGCGGCGGGTACGGGGCACGGCGCCACGGAAGCGCCGCGCGGCCTGCTCTATCACCGCTACGTGATCGACGAGACAGGCGCGATCGAAGCGGCTCAGATCGTTCCGCCTACTTCCCAGAACCAGCGCTCGATGGAGGAAGATCTTTCGGAGCTCGCGCCGAAGCTCGCCAGCCTGCCTCATGCGGAAGCCACCTGGCTCGCCGAGCAATCGATCCGAAACTACGATCCATGCATTTCTTGTTCGACGCACTTTTTGAAGCTGAAGCTGGTCGAAAGCGGGAACGCGTGACACGAGCGCGGAGCATGCGCGTGATCGGCATCGGGCAGAGCTTCGCCGGAGACGACGGAGTCGGTCCCGCCGTCATCGAACGGCTGAGCTCGGGCGTTCCGCAAGGCGTGGAGCTCGTGCTGGCGCGGGAGCCGAGCGAGCTTATCGATTTGCTCGCGTACCCCGGCACGGTGGTCGTCGTCGACGCGGTGCTCGACCCCGGCCGCGCCGGCCGGGTTCGCGTGCTCGAGCTCGCCGAGGTCGAGCCCGTGCCCTCGCTCTCGTCGCACGGGCTCGGCGTGGCGCAGGCGATCGAGCTCTGCCGAACGCTCTACCCGCGGGCTGTCACGCCGGACCTGGTCGTGCTGGCGATCGGCATCGATCCGCCCGCTCGCCACGGCTCGGGTCTGTCCCCGGAGGTCGCTCGCGGCGCGGTGGAGGCCGCTGACTGGGTGCGCCGCCGAGCTTTCGAGTGAGCCATGCACGAGACGGCGCTCGCCAAACGGATCCTCGAAGTCGCGCTCGCACGGCTGAGCGAAGCCGGCGCTTCCCGCGTGCTCTCGGTGCGCGGCTTCATCGCCGAAACCGAACGGCTCGATCCGGAGTCGCTCGCGTTTCACTTCGCGGCGCACGCGCGCGGCACGCCCGCGGCCGGCGCCGAGCTCCGGCTCGAGCTCGTCCACGTGAAGGCGCGCTGCCGGGCCTGCGGCGCCGTCTACGAGCCCGAGCACCACGTGACGCTCTGCCCGGAGTGCTCGTCCGCGGACGCCGAGCTGCTCGGCGAGACGGGTTTCGGCGTCCGCGAGATCGACGTAGCGTGAGCCGCGATATGCCTCGCGGTTCCAGGCAAGACCGAAAGCGCTGCACGTAGACTGACGGCAGAGCAAGGAGATAGCGAGGAGTAGCGAAGGAAGAGGGAGGAGCGGGGCGGGAGCCGGGCCTCGGGCTTCCCGACTCCGGAAACACCTGAAAATATCGCT
>DASWGX010000339.1:0-6790 GCA_036393455.1 Polyangiaceae bacterium | reverse complement strand
CGGAGTTCTCGCCGATCCGGCCGTCACGCGGCTCTTGATCGACGTGCTGAGCGCGCCGCGCACTTCGCCGCGCCTGCGCGTCGTTGCCGAGCGGCTGCTCGCAGCGCGCCGCGACGGGGTCGACGCCATGCTGGCGGCGCTCCAGAGTCATTACGATTACCTTACCGACACCTTGCGCACGCCGCCCGTCGGCGCGCTTGCCGAAGCGCTCGCTGCAATGAAAGAGCACCGGGCCGCGCCGTTGCTCGCAGAACACCTCAACGACCCGGCAAACCCCGCGGAAGATCTGGTGAGAATCGCGAAGGCCCTGACGGTGCTGGCGACGGTCGAACAGCTCGATGAACTCCTGGCGTTCCTCGCGCTCTACCGAGCCACCGCCGACGAGGAAGCGCTGGTGGAGGCCGTGCTCTTGGTCGGCAAGGCGCTCTTGGCACTCCAGAACGACGCAGCGCGCGAGGCGGTCGAAAATGCCGCACGCGGTCCGCTCACGGTGCCAGCGGTGCGCCGCGGGCTCGCCGAGCTGCTCGAAGTACGCCCGGCCCGAGAGCCCGGAGCGGCGGCGTCGAGCGCCGCGCCCTGACACGCTACGAGGAGACCATGACCTCCGAATTCCAGACCTGCAGCGAGCTCGAGAGCGCCATCGATCGGATCGTCGAAAGCTATCGCGGCCCAGCCGCGATCAACAACCTCGAAAGCGCCGCCCTTCCCAATCGCCGCGCGGTCATCGAAGCCTTCAACCACCTGAAGCCGGCGATCTACCTCGGGTACTACAGCTTGCGGCCGCTCAACCCGCACAACCTTCGCTATTCGCTCAGCGAGCACCTGTACCCTGCCTGCGAAACGTTGGTCGAGCAGATCGAACGTGCCGTGACCTACGAAGAGCGCATCGGCCGCACCACCCAGAAGCGACCGAACGGCTGGGCCTACGACACGGTCATTCGCATGTTCTGCGAGCTCCCGCGCCTGCGCGAAGTTCTGGAGTCCGACGTGCTCGCCGCCTACGAGGGCGACCCAGCCGCCAACAGCGTGGAAGAGATCGTGTTCAGCTACCCCGCGATCGAGGCGCTGACCGCGTACCGCATCGCTCACGTCCTCTTCAAAGAGAGCGTGCCCATGATCCCGCGCATCCTCAGCGAGTACGCGCACAGCAAGACCGGCGTCGACATCCACCCGGGAGCGACCATCGGCGGCCAGTTCTTCCTCGACCACGGCACGGGCGTCGTGATCGGCGAGACCACCGTCATCGGCCGCAACGTCAAGGTGTACCAAGGCGTCACGCTCGGCGCGGTCAGCACCAAACGCTCGGACTATTCGTCGACCTTGCCTCCGAAACGCCACCCGACGATCGAAGACGACGTCACGATCTACGCGGGCGCCACCATCCTGGGTGGAGATACCGTGATCGGCGCAGGCTCGGTGATCGGCGGCAACGTCTTTCTCACCCGTTCGGTGCCGCCGGGCTCGAAGATCTTCGGACGCGACCGCGAATAGCCGTGCGCCCGGCCTGGCTCAGGCGATCGCGAGCGGTTCTCGGTCGCGCTCGGAGATGCGGACGTCGAGCGGAGTCCCAGCGGCCTTCCGCAGCCGATCGGCGAAAACCGCGAGATAACCGCGCTCACTATGCGTGTGGTCGCACAGAATGACATGTCGATGCACAGCGACGTGCGCGATGACGTCGTGATGGCGCATCTCTCCGCTCAGCACGAGATCGACTTCGGCGCCCCGCAGTACGGAACCGCCGGCGCCGGCGCAAACGGCCACGCTCCGGACCGTCTCGACTCCGTCGTCGGCGCGCGCCACGCGGACGCGCTCTACGCCCAAGTGCCGCTTGACCCGAGCCACGGCCTCGTCGAGCGAGATCGGCGCGGCGAGATCGGCGCGCCGCGCGATTCCGCCTTCCGGAAACGGCGCCGGCGGCGACGCGAAAGGCCCGAACGGCTCGACGAGCCAGTCGTTCACTCCTCCGGGCGCGCCGTCGAGCGCGGTATGGGGACAATAGACCGACACTCCGGCCTTGACGGCGCCGAGCGCGACGCGTCCGGTTCGATCGGCGAACGTCAAGCGCTTGAGCGGCTCGAACACCACCGGATGATAGGCCACGACGAGGTCGGCTCCGCACGCCACGGCTTCGGCCAGGACCGCCTCGGTGAAATCGATGGTCAACAGTACCCGGCTCACCGAGCGCCGTTCCAGACCCGCCTCGGCCTGGATCAAGAGTCCGACGTTGTCCCAGGACTCGGCTCGTTCCAGCGGCGCGAGTCGTTCGAGCAGCGCGAGCAGGGAACGAAGCGAGTGACTCATGCGTGAACCTACCGGGCGGGATCCTAATCCGTGATCTCGGACAGCTCGAAGCCGAGCCCCGCGGGCCACGCGTCCGCGGGCTCGTAGCCGATGAGACGCCGGGAAGACTCGAGATCGACGCGCTCGGCGCCGTCGGGTCCGACGGCGTACAGCACGGCGAAGCGAATGTCCGTCGCTTCGACGGCCTGCGCGAAGAAGCGGGCCACGTCGCCGCGACTGACGTAGATGTCCTGGCGCTCGAGCATCAACATTCGGCGCGCCTCCTCCGCGTTGCGGACCATCCAGGTGACGCGAGCCGCGATCACGGAAAGATCGAACTTCCGAGAGTACATGCGCCCCATTTGCTCCGCCCACAGTTTGGTCAGCGCGTAGTGATTCCCGGGAGCCGCCGTCCGCGTGCTGGCCGGGCCCGGTCTGCCCTTCCGCCGCCCGACGACCTGAATCGAGCTCGCCAGCACGACGCGCGAGACGCCCGCCCCGCGCGCCGCGTCGAGCACGTGGAAAAGGCCGAGAACGTTGGGCCCGACGAGCTCCGGAAACGGAGCGTCGAAGGGATGCGCGGCCAAATGAACGACCGCGTCGACGCCGTCGACGGCGTCGCGCACGGCGTCGGCGTCCTCCAGCTGTCCGACGATCGTGCGCCGTACGTCGGGAGTGTGCACCCGATCGAAACCGCGCACGTCGTGGCCCCGGCGAGACAGCTCGCGGCAAACCGGAACACCGATCGCACCCGCGGAACCAGTGACGAGCACCTTGGTCATGCCGTGTCCCGGCAGAGCTTCGCCCCGGGTCGCAAGCCAAATTGCGGAGCGGCATCCATGGCTATCTCGTGACGCTCATTCGGGAAATTCCGGTTCGCAACACCGATTCGCAGGGCAAAGTACCAGACTCTGAATCGAAACACGAAAGGTGTGGTCGAGCGTGCCACAGTGGGCGTATACCATCCGTTCTCGGGTTTGGGGCCATGCCGTTCACCGATCGATCCTCTGCCGCAGCGCGACTGGGTCAGGCGCTCGACGGGCGCTTCCGCCTCGACGAAGTGCTCGAATCGGACGTCCTGGCCCATACCTACCTTGCCAGCGACTCCGCTGCCGAGCGCGCCGTCGTCAGCATCTTGCAGGCGGAGCTCGGCGGCGCTCCCAGCATCGCCAGTCACTTCGTACGAGGGGCGCACGTAGCAAGCATGATTGGCCGGGGCGTACCGGCGGTGCGCGACGCGGGCCTCACCCCGGACGGCTTTCCGTTCGTGGTTTTCGAGCGTGTTGCCCGCGAGACGCTCCACGCCTTCCTGCTACGGCGCCGCGGCCGCATCGCCCCGATGGAGGGCTTGCGCATCGCTGCCGCAGCCCTGGACGTGCTCGGCGCGGCACACGATCGCGCGCTCTTCCACGGCGAGCTCTCGCCGCGCCGCATTCTGCTCGACGAGCTCGGCAACGTATACGTTTCTGGTTTTGGTTGGGGCAAGCTTCGCGAACGGGCCGCGGCTCATTTCGGCCTTGCCTGCGTGCCCAACACGGCGGCCTACTTTTCACCCGAACAGGCTCGAACGCGCGCCGCGTCGGAAAGTGGCGACGTGTGGGCCGTCGCGGCAATCCTCTTCGAGCTCTTGTCGGGCCGACCCTTGCGCGAAGCCACAACGGAGGAAAAGCGCCTTTCGGACGCCGCGTCGCGGCCCGCACCCTCCCTTGCCTTCTTGAACGCCCAAGCGCCGGGGGAGCTCGTCGCGCTGCTGGAGCGCGCGCTCGACCTGAACGCCGCGCGGCGCTTCAATTCCGCGATTGCCTTCTCGCGGGCCTGCACGCTCGTGGCGGGCTTGCCAAACCCGTGGTTTTGGCAGCAAGAATCGCGGCCCCGCTTCGCGCCGACGGAACCGGCGCTCGCGGTGCCCGGGTCCGCATCGCTTCCCCTTCGAGATCCGCCTCCGCGCACCTCGATCGTCGCGCCACGGCCCGGCAGCGTCGTGCCGCCCGGCAAAGCCCAAGCGGTCGGCGACAGTGCGAGGCACTACGTCGCCCCGACGCCGACGGACATGCCCCCCCGTCCTCCCCCGCGCAGTCGTTGATCGAAACCGTGACGACCTCCTTTCGCGCGTGGCTCGTCGACCTCGACGGCACGCTCTATCACCCCCTTCCGGTCCGCACCGCGATGGCGTTCGAGCTCGCCGCGTCGGGCGCGCGAGTCGTGCCCGTCATCCGCGCGTTTCGCCGGCAGCACGAGCTCGTACGCGACGCGGCGCGCGTGCGCCGCGAGAACCCTCGGCTCGAACCGACGAGCCCCTACGAGCTTCAGCTCGATCGCACGGCCGAGGTGCTCGGGCGCGACGTCCCGAGCGTGCGCCGGGCGGTGGAGGAGTGGATGCTGGAACGTCCCGGCAAGTGGTTGAGAATGTTTAGGCGCCGCAGCCTCTTGCGCGAAATCGAGCACTTCCGCGCTCGCGGCGGCGCCACTGCCCTGGTCAGCGACTATCCAGCGTTCGGAAAGCTGAAGGCACTCGGTGCCTCACACTTGTTCGACATCGTGCTCGCCAACGGCGAATCCCCCGACGTCACGGCGCTCAAGCCCGACCCCGCCTGCCTGCTCGCCGCCGCGGCGAAGCTCGGAGTTCGCCCGGAGGAGTGCCTCGTGATCGGCGACCGCCTCGACGCCGACGGCGCGGCCGCGCACGCCGCGAAGATGGCGTTTCGGCGGATCGGGTGAGGGGGTGGCGAATCGCGCGCCCGGCGCGGGCTTGGGCGCGCAGACGGCATGGTACTAGGTTCGGCAAGTGCCACTCGATCCCGAATTTCTGAGGGCCGAAGAACTCGGACTCCGCCTCGATGTGTACATTCAGTTCCCGGACGGCTCGCTCAAGCGCTCCGACGTCGCGATCTTTCCAGTCCATCCGCAGCAGATCAAGGCAGATCCCGCAATGATCGTCCCGCGTGCGCAAGACGCGCCTGTCGATACCGGCTGCTCCAGAGCTCGACATGCCGGGGGTAGCGCGCCAGGAAGATCGTTCCGTCGGCGACCTCGAGGTGGAGCTCGACGTGTTGCGGCAGGTCAATGCGCGAATCTTGATCAATCTCAACCCGCAGGTATCGATCCTGCAGCAGGAGGATCTCGTCTACGGCATCCTCGTCGGAACGCGCCGTAAGGTCCGCGTGACGGGCACGGACGGGCTCCGCCAGTTCCCACGACACCAGGCGCACGCGCCCGGCCTCCTCCTGAATGCCGAGGACTGGACCCCCTGGCTTCAGCCATGAGAGTCCCTCTCTCGCCGCCGCCGAAATCGTGAAGCGACCTCGGGTCTTCGCCTCCAAAACCTCCACGAAGACCTTCGACCCGACGACAAGCCAGGAAGTTGGTGGGCGCCCTCGACTCATCCCGGCTGAGAGTACGAGTTTTAACGGGCAGTGAGAATCCTGAACGTTTGGGCATATTTTCCGTGAATTACTGACGATTCTATGATAATAGCGGGCTATAACGGGCAAATGATCACCAGACCGGTCTCCTTTATTAGCGGTTGCCGCCGAAGCGCGGTGAGCGCAGCCTGGCTTGCGTCAGGCCCCTATTGCTGTACTTTTGTTCAGTGGTGACCATGAGCAAGCTGCAGGACATTGCGGAGTTACTCGTCGCGTCGTGGGTTCTGAGCCAGGAGGGCGAGGAGGTGGAGCCCCTCCCGACCTCTCACAGTCTGCTCGATCGCGCCCTAGACGAAGCCTTGAAGAAGGGTGCCTTCCCGAAGTCCTGGCAGCAGCGGCTCCACTTCGTGGATTCGCGGATCGGCCTGCAATGCGTTGAACTCCAGGCCGTCATTGAGGTCGCACAGCAAGCCGAATTCACCTCTGAACCCAACCCATCGTACAAGGCTACGCATATCAAGGTCGGGCCGCGCACGGCCCGGGCGCTGCTTCGCAGGCACAGTATTCCCATTGATACGGCGAAGCGTTGGGGCGCTGTCCTTCACGGGGCCGTAGGTACCGCAAAGGCAACCCTAGAGCAGTACCCGGACGCCCCCTAGACTCCTCAAAATAGGCCTCGTACCAGAGCTCGCCATATAGTGCTCGGGTGGCAGCACCCAGCGCTTGGTCGGAGCTCCGCGGTGTTGCGCCGCAGCTAGCCGAGACAGTCAACCGACTCGCGACGACGTGGCTTGCTCCCTTACTTCGGCGCTTGAACGACCGCGGGGACGTTCCGAAGTACCCCAAGACGCTGAACGATGCGGTATGGGGAACGATTCAGATCCTCCCATGCGAGACGATGCTGTTGGATACTCCGCTTCTGCAGAGGCTGCGTGGCATCCGCCAGCTGGGTATGGCACATCTCGTTTACCCCGGGGCCGGCTACAGTCGCCTGGAGCATTCACTCGGCTTCAGCGCTCGCGAGAATTGACCCTGTTGTGCTCGGCAAAAGTGGACCGGCTCCGCGCCGCGGACAGGGAGTGGCTAGCGGCAAAGGCATCGGCGGCGCGGGGCTCGGCAGGGAGTGGGGAGCCGCAGGGGCGGCAGGT
>DASWGX010000338.1:0-2892 GCA_036393455.1 Polyangiaceae bacterium | reverse complement strand
CCCGTGGCGCTGCTCGACGAGCTGGGTGCGTCGTCGCCGCCCGACGCGGTAGAACCTCCCGTCGTGCCGCCGTCGGTTTCGGTCGAACTACTGCACGCCCCCGTGAGCCAAGTGGCAAGGACTAGACAACAAGCAACGGTGGTCCAACGGCGCATGAATCCTCTCTATGGATGAAAGTGACCCCGCGCTCTGCTGCGCGAGGATCCGCAAGCAATCACAGTGTCAGCGACTGGGGACTGGAGCAAGCCTCTCGTTCGGTGCCGGCGTCGATTGGTAGGAAACTGTCCGCAGGAAAGCTCTCTTTGGCACTCTTGTGGGTGAAGCGGGAGCGAGCTTGTGAGACGACGGGCAAGATGACGGCCGGGCGCACGATGACTTTAGCGGCCGAGCCGGGCTCGCGTGCTTTTGTACCGCAACCGCGCCGCGACCCTCGCGGATCTCGGAGAAGGTCGGATCAGGCCCGCTGAATGACGACCGGCGTCGAGTAGTTGGGCTCGCCGGAAGCGGGATCGTAGCGGCGCTCGAGCAGGGTGTTGCACTCGGGCCAGAAGCCTTGCACGTGCTGGCGGCGGCACGGCCCGGCTCTGGCGGTAGCGTAGATGAAGGCGTGCTCGCTCTTCACCATGACGCGTTCGCCTTCCGCGACGCCGAGCTCGCGCATGTCGCGGGCATCGAGCAGAATGGAGTCGCGGTCGGCTTTGCGCGTCAGCGGGTCTTTTCGGCCGTAGGTCATCGAGTTGAACTGGCGCCCGCGGCGCGTCACCAGCAGGAATCGACCGAGGGGAACGTCGATGCGCGGAATCGTGACCACGGAAAAATGCGCCTTGCCGTCGGGGGTGGGAAAGCCGTCCGCGCCGAGGCGCGCGCCGCCCCATTGCAGCGAATCGCCAGTTTTTTCGAGCCGCTCGATGCCCCGGTACAGGGGCATGAGCTCCGACATCTCTCGGCGAATCGCGGCGGTGTCGGCGTAGCCGAACAGGTCGTCGCGATCGGGGTGCAGGCGCTTTCCGATCAGGGCGGGGATTTCCCACTCGGGCCGCGCCTCGGCGATGCGCGGTCCGGGGATTTCCGGAGTAAAGCGGATGCGCCGCTCGGTGGAGGTCGACGTGCCGCCGGAGCGCTGTTCGTAGCGAGTCTGCGCCGGGAGCACGAGCACGGCCTCGCGCGCGCCGAGCAGGGTCGAGCTGTTGAGCACGATGTCCTGGTGTACGCGCAGTCCGACGTTTTCGAGCGCGCGCCGGGCGTGCGCCCGATCCGGCATGGTCTCGAGGTGGTTTCCGCCCACGAGATAAAGGAGATCGAGCCCCTGCTCGCCGGCGCGCTCGAGTAGCTGCGCGGCGCGCAGCCCGCTCCTGCGCGGAATGGGCTTGTGCCACGCCGTTTCGAACCGTTCGCAGTTTTCGTCGTCGATCGGCACGCCGCCGGGCAGTTTGTCGGCGTCGGCGCCACATTCGGCCGTGCCCTGCACGCCGGAGTGCCCGCGAATCGGCATGATGCCGCACTTCTCACGTCCGATCATGCCGCGGGCCAGCGCGAGGTTGACGACCGCCTTGACGTTGTCGACGCCGAACTCGTACTGCGTGAGCCCCATCGAGTAGACGATGACGGCGGTTTTCGCCGCGGCGTAGAGCGCCGCCAGGCGCTCCATTTCGGCTTGCTCGACGCCCGCGTCGGAGACGATCTCTTTCCACTCGAGGGCACGCAGCTGCTCGCGGAGTGAGTCCGCGCCGCTCGTCCTTTCAGCGATGAAGCTTTCGTCCCAGCCGCCGATCGCGTCGAGGGTTTTCAGCACGCCGTTGATGAACGCGATGTCGCCGCCCGGACGGACGGCGAAATAGTCGTCCATCAGCCGCGAGCCGAACAGCGCGGAGGAGGGGACGCTCGGAATCCAGTAGCGCTCGAGGGCCGGCTCTTTGAACGGATTGATCACTACGACGCGCGTGCCGGCGCGGCGCGCGGCGCGCAGGTACTTGGTGGATACCGGCTGATTGTTGGGAAGATTGCTGCCAATGATGAACAAAAGCTCGGTGCCGATCCAATCGGAAAGCGACAGTGTGGGCGCCGCGAACCCCAGGGTTTGCTTGAGGCCCACGCTGGAAGCCGCGTGGCAGAGCCGCGCGCAAGAATCGATGTGCGGCGTACCCGCGATTCGCGCGAGTTTCTGCAGCACGTAGTAGGTTTCGTTGGTGAGGCCGCGGCTCGTGACGAACATGCCGACCCGATCCGGGTCCGAGGCCTCGAAGCGCTCGGCGACGAGGCGCGTGGCTTCGTCCCAGCCGACGCGTTCGAAGGCGGGGCTGCCGGCGCGCCGCAAGAGCGGGTAGGGCACTCTGCCCAGGGCGTGCAGTTCTTCGTTCGTCAGGCTTTCGAGCGCGGCGGCGTCGCGGAGCACCGCGTCGTCTATTTTGCCCATCGTGTTGAGCTTGAGCAGCTTGAGCCGAGACAGACACAGGTGCACCCCCGGCATTACGTCGTCACGGAGGCCTCGGGGTCCGAGCGAACAGCCGTCGCAAACGCCGCGCGTGAGAATGCGCCAGGCGTAGCCCCAGCGCCCGCGGTTTTCCCACAAGACCTTGAGCATCTCGCGGTAGTGGCGCGGCTTGTTGGACGAGAAGAGGCCGAACGGAACGAAGCGAGACAGCCGCGCGAGGAAGCGTCGAAAAAGGGCCGTCATCCCTCGAGCGGCTCTCCTCGCTCGTTGGCGTCGAGCTGGCCGCTCCGGAGCGGGCTTTCGACGTACACGCGATAGCGTACGTCTTTGGACTCCGGGAGATTGCGGCGCAAAAGTACGCGTTCGACCTGGCCGTGCTCGGCGTCGATGCGCTCTACGGCCGTGCCGGCGAGCTCCGGAATCAGCTCGAGCTCACCGAGCTCGAGCCGAAACAGATTGCT
>DASWGX010000337.1:0-13336 GCA_036393455.1 Polyangiaceae bacterium | reverse complement strand
CCGGGAGTCGGGGCGACCTCGACCTGTCCCGGGTCGGACGCGAGCGCGCTGAACGGCACGACGAACCTTTGCCATTCGGTGCCGACGTTCACGACGCTCGCCGGGTAGTTGTAGCAAGTGACGTCCTCGACACACAGGCCGTAAGAGGGATCGTTGTTCTCTTGAGCAAGGCCGACCTTGACGGCCAGCGGAGCGGCGGCGCGCGCGTAAAACGAGATGCCGTCGTAGGCGGACGCGTCGAACAGCACCGACGAACGGTACATCACGTGCCCGATCTGGGCGTAATCGCCCGACGTCACGCTGCCGGTGACGTGCGCCCCGGTCCCGATGTAGCCACCGCTCGTCATCGGGAACGAGCCGCTCGAGTCTGCAGGGCTGATACTGGAGTAAGGACCGGCCACCGCAAACCACGCACCGTCGTAGACCTCGCCGCGCGAAGCGTCGCACGAGGCGATGAGCTGCGCGTCGGCGTAGTCGCCCGCCGCAGTACCGCCGCTACCCGTGCTCGCTCCGCCACCGCCGCTGCCGGTAGCACCACCGCTGCCGGCGGCGGGGCTCGACGACGCACCTCCGTTGCCCGCGGCCGACGATGACCCGCTGCCCGTCGTTTCGCCGGATCCCGCGGAGCTCGAACCAGTCGACGCGCCGCCCTGGGCGTTGCTTCCGCTCGCACCGACCGCGCCCGCTTCGCCATTGCCGGTGCCCGCGCTGCCTCCGTTGCCCGACGCGTCGCCGGAAGTAGCACTCGAACCGTCGGCACCGGCGGTGAACTCGTCACCGCCGCAGGCAATGGCAACCCCGACGCCCGAAGCCACGAGGAGCGCACCCAACGCGCGCTCTCCGCGCGCGCCGGACCGAGCGCCGCGGCGCCCGCTCACCCTGCCGGCTGCCGTATCCTCCGAACTGACCACGCCCGGTACGATACCCGCACGTCCCGCGTCCCGCAAACCTACCGTAACGGAAACGTCGCGAACAGCACACGCTTGCGCCGTTTTTGCGGGTACCAGCGCAGAAATCGAACCGCGCCCCACGCGCGCGCAACCCTGGACGGCCGCCGGGGTTTCGCCTCCATTCGGCAACACGCCCGTCACCATTCCCCGCCGCCGGACGCGACGTGCGCGCCTTTCATGACTCGGACGTGACGTCTCGCGCGCGCAGCGCGCCACGTGACGACCCTGGAGCTGCGATGGCACCCAAACGTCGAGCAGGCTTGGCTCGAACTCCTTTACTCGCGCGCACCGTGTTTGCCGGTGGCCGCCTCTCGCGCATCACTGCCCTCTCGCACATCATCGCTTGCGCCGCCGCTGTGCAACGTGACGAAGAGCGCGGCACGAACACCCGGTTTGGCGCTCTTTTTCGGCGCGCTGCTCGGGTGCGGCAGCGGCGGACAAGTACCGGGCGACGCAGTGCTGTCCCTCCACGACGGCCCGTACTCGAACGGCGATGGCATGCCGCAAGCGCGAAGGTCCACTTCCCGGACCACGATGGCAAACCCCGCGGGCAAAGCGGCAAAAATGCGACCAGAAGACGTCGCGCCGCTCCGTCCTCGTTCGTACTTGCGTCTCGAGTGGGTCGCGATCTCGTCGAAGCGCGATGCGCCGGACCTGCAGGCGCTCACGGCGCGTCGAGCATGCCCGCTGCACGACGGCCGGCATGTCTTGGCGCTCGAAGGCGGAGACTCGGTCGCGAGCGCGCGGGGTTTTTTCGTGCTCGACGAGCACGGCACGACCGTGTTCGACGGAACATCTCTCCTCGAGAGCTTCGCCCTGGTCCACGGGATGCACCCGGACCCGAGCCTGAAACGCGGCGTGAAGCTGTCGGCGTGCGGCGTGGGCCGTTTCGTGGTGTCGGGAGCGGAAGAGACCCACTACGCGTTCCTGCTCGGAGCGAACAACGCCTCGCTCGTCGTCCTGGACGTTTCGGCGCCGTACGCCCCCGCCGTCGTCCAGGTGCTCACCGCGCCGTCGCGACCGGAGAAAATAGCGGTGTTCGACGAGGACGCCCGCGTCATGGCGAGCGGAGCGGACGAGGGCGAGCTCGAGGGTGACGTTTACTACTTCAAAGTCGTCGAAGCGCCGGGAAGCACCGGCTATGATGACTCCTTCTACGTCCCCGTCTCCAAGCGAGTGCCGTTCGGCGGCATCAGTGGCATGGCATGGGACCCGACGAGTCAGCGCATCGTCGCGACCCCGGACTGTTTCTTCGAGCGTCAGCGCATCTGGTGGTTTTACCCCGAACCGGCCTCGCGGCGGATGTTGCTCGAGCGCGAGCTATCGTTGGCGGACACATCGGGCGAGCCGCTCGCCGGCTACGATCCGGAGGGAATCGCGCTGCTGCCCGGAGGCGGGTTCGTCATCGTGAGCGAGGGCGGCTCGAGAAACGGCGGAAGCCGCGACTGCAAAGGCTCTTCGGAAAGCAACCGGCTCTTGTTCTTCGCTCGGGACGGAAAGCTCGACGGCGAGTACGGCGACGGCGGCATTGTGGACTTGCCCTGCGGCAACGACGACAACGCAATCGACTGGAGCAAACTGACGAGCTTCGGGTTCGAGGGCGTTGCCGTGCGCGGCGGCGACGGCCCTGGACTCAAGGTGTACGCCTTGTTCCAGCGGCCGCTCTCCGGCGAGGGACGGCTCGCGCGCATCGGCGAGTACGACACCGCCGTCGGAGCGTGGCGCTTCTACTACTACCCGCTGGACCGCGACCCTGGCGGCGCCGCCGGACGCACGCTCCTGAGCGAGCTCGTCCACCTCGGCGGCGATCGCTTCGCGGTGATCGAGCGCGATCAGGGCCGGGGTCGCGCGGCCGTCAACAAGAGCGTGCGCGTCTTCTCGCTTGCCTCGGGAACCGCCGACGACCGAAGCGACCCGGTCGACAAGGTCATGGGCCACGACCTGCTCCAGCGAGCGTTCCCCTTCGATCAGGAGAAAATCGAAGGACTGGCGCTCGACGGCGAATCGCTCTGGGTCTCGAACGACAACGACGAAGGCAGGGCCGCCAATCTGTTCATGAAGCTCGCGCCGCCCTGAGCGGAGCGCCGAGACCGAGCGGAGCACCAAGACTGAGCGGAGCGCCGAGAAGAAGCAGCCAGGGCGAGCAACACCACGCGGCATAGAGGGGGTTTCGCCGGACTCGAGCGGGTGCTAGCCTGTTGGCTCATGTGGCGGCGCTGGGTTGGACCGTCCGGGGCGTGCTTCGGGTTGATTGCGGCGTTGCCGCTGGCGCTTTCGTCCGCGTGCGGCAGTGACTTCACTTCCGACGGCTCCGCGGGCGGCGGCGGCGAGGGCGGCCAGAGCGCGGGCGGCAGGGCGGGAGCTTCGGGGTCACGCGGAGGAGCCGCCGGCGCAGGCGATCGCGCGGCCCACGGCGGCGATCGAGGGGCCGGCGGAGCGCGCGGCGACGGCGGCGAGGAGGGCGCGGAAACCGCCACGGGGACCGGCGGCGACGACTCGGACGACAGCGGTGCAACGGCCGGCAGCGGCGCAAACGGCGGCAGCGGCGCAAACGGTGGCAGCGGGGCTACGGGCGGCAGCGGTGGCAGCGGCGCAACGGGCGGCAGCGATGCAACGGGCGGTACCGGTGCAACCGGCGGCACCGGCGGTACGTACACACCGCCCGCCGGAAGCCCTGTCGCCGAGCACGGGGCGCTCCGTGTCGAGGGTTCGCGACTCGTCGACGAGCACGGCGCCGACATTCAGCTGAAGGGCATGAGCGGTTATTGGACGAACTGGCAAACCTGGCACCCCGAGCAGAACGCGACGGCGCTGCGCTGGCTGCGCGACAACTGGGACATGACGCTCGTGCGCGTGGCGATGGGCGTGGGGCCCGAGGACAACGGGTACCTCGAGAACCCGAGCTACAATCTGGCGGCCGTGGAGGCAACGGTCCGCGCCGCGAGCGACCTCGGCCTGTACGTCTTGGTGGACTGGCACGACCACGTCGCGCACACGCACCTGGCGGACGCCCAGGGCTTCTTCGCGCTGATCGCCGAACGCTACGGCTCACAGCCGAACATCCTGTACGAAACCTACAACGAGCCCCTGGACGTCTCGTGGTCGAGCGTGGTCAAGCCGTATCACGAGGCCGTCGTGCAGACGATCCGCGAGCGCGATCCGGACAACGTGATCGTCCTCGGTTCGCCGCACTGGTCCCAGGACGTCGACATCGCAATGCTCGACCCCGTCCTGGGGACGAACCTGATGTACTCGCTGCACTTCTACGCGTGCGACCACACCGCGGCGCTCAGGGCGCGCGCCGAAAGCGCCCGTTCGGCGGGGCTGCCGCTGTTCGTGACCGAATGGGGCGCCGTGACCGCCGACGGCGGACAGGGGGTGAACGGCGCGGTCTGCGAGACGCTCGCGCAGGAATGGCACGATTGGATGGACGCCCATTCGGTGAGCTGGGCGGCGTGGTCGTTGTGCACCCTGGTCGAGTCGGCATGCATCGCGACGCCGGCCGCGCCGGTTACCGGTACCTGGGACAAGCTGCTCAAAGGCCACGGCCCCTTCGTCCGCGATCGCGTCCAGGGTAGACCGAACAGCTGCGCGAACCCGCGCCTCATCGATACGCTGGAAGACCAAGACACGCAGATCTGCAGCGTGGCCGGTCGCTTCGGCGACTGGTTTCTGACCAACGACGGCACCGGCTCGCAGCTTCCCGCGAGCCCGGCGGATATCGACGTCGTGCTCTCGCCCGCACGCGGCTACAGCCAGATCGCGGCGCGCTCGCACGGCTCCGGTTTCGTGGACTGGGGAGCGACGCTCGGCGTCGTGCTCGTCTCCGACGAGGCCGACCCGGGCAAGCTCTACTATTTCGATGCTTCGGCTCATGCCGGCCTGCGCTTCCACGCGCGCGGCAGCGGCTCGGTGACCGTCAACGTCACGACGGGCCGTACGCAGCCGGCGCCCAACGGCCGCTGCTCGGGGCTCGCCTGCTTCTCCCACTTCGCCGTTCCGATCGTGCTCGGCAGCGGATGGGTGCCCTACCTCGTTCCGTTCGCCTGGCTCGAGAGCAACGAGCTCGGCGCCATGACGGCACAGGACCAGCGCGAGCTCATCAGCATCGAGTTCACGGCCGCCGCGGGCTCCCCCTTCGATATTTGGGTGGACGACCTCGGCTTCTACTAGCCGGCCCGTCCGTTCTCGAGAGCTCGCCCGGCTATCCCCCCGGCGGGGCGCCGCCGCTATTCCTCGCCCTCGTGCTCGTCACCACCCATCATCGGCATGTCGCTGCCCATCATCGGCATGCCGTGGCCGCCGTGCGGTGAAGGCGAATCCTTGTCCTTGTCGTCATCCGCCTTCTTCTGAAACTTGCTCGGCTCGGCGGTGGCCCAGTCGGCAATCCACGAGCTAATCGTGTAGAGCTGATCGCTGGTGCTGGCCTTGGCCCAGCGGTTCGAGCCTTCCTGCTTCTTTCCGACGCGAAGCTCGCGCTTCGCGCCGTCCTTGAGCGAGATGACGACGCTGGCCTCCGGCTCCTCCAGGCCCGTTTCCTCGGGCTTTTCGCCGGTGCCGAAACCGCTCGCGTTGAGCGACGCGTACGAACGCAGCATGTCGTCGACCTTCGACTTCTCGAAATCCTTGATCGAGGAGGCAGCCAGCGCCTTTGCCGCCTTGAACTTGGCGGTCCACTCGTCCCCGTCCTTGACGAAGACGAAGTGGCCGTGCTCGTTGTCGACTTCGACGTTGGTGACGTCTTTGCTTTCGAACTTGAAGATCTCGAGGTCGCGCCAGCCTTTGATATCGCGCGAGTAGAGGTAGCTCGAGTAACCCTTGACGGCGTACACGCCGTCCTGCTTCGGAAAGCGCACCATCTGTCCGCGACCGCCGGTCGACCCGAAGTAGAACTCGTGCTCCGGCTTGTCCCCGGCGTAGAACGTCGCGTGCAGGGCCTCGGCGTCCTCGAGCTCGTATTGCTTGTAGCTGCCGGTGCCGGACGCGATCTGCTCCTTTACCTCCAGCGACTTCAAGTTGTCCAAGAGCGACTTGACGTTGGCCTGGTTCGCCTTGGCGTCCACCGGCTTCGACACCCGCCATTCGTCGCCCTTCTTGACGAGCTCCACTTCCTCCGGCTTCTTCTGGTCCTTGTCGTCGCCGCTCTTGCCGGGGTTCTTGATCACGACCTTGTCGATCTTCTTGATCGCCTCGTCGTTGATGCTCACCTTGGGCAGATCCGCCTGCTGGACCTCCGGCGTATAGGCGAGCTTCTCTTCTTGCCGCGCCTTTTGCTGGAAGTAGAGCGCCACAGCGAGGACAGCCAAGACTCCCAAAGAGATGTAAAGCTTGTTTCCGGTGCCGAGTGCCATGAATTGCCTCTCCGATGAACCCTGCGCTCAGGTTGAACGCCGCGCTCAGGCCGCGACTTTCTTCTTCTTGCTTTCCCGCGCGCGCCACCTCAAAAGGCCGAAGCCCGCGAAAATCAACGGAACCCCGGCGGTCAGCGACCATTGGACCTTGCGCTGCAGGTTCTTGCGCGCGTTCTTGTATTCCTCGTCCTTGCGCTTGATTTCCGCCTCGTTGTCTTCGGCCTCGAATTTCGGCTTGCCGATGCTGGCGTAGGTCAGGTTCGACTCGCCGAGGATCTTCGCGCTGGCGGCGATGAGATCGGCGTCGCCCGCCATCCAGTCGAAGGTATTCTTGAGTGCAAGAATGGTCGCCGTCAGGTACTTCTGGGCGTACGGACCGGCGATCATCTGCAACTGCTCGTCGCCGCCGACGGCTCCGAACATCTGAAACTGGCCGCCGAGCTCCGGACCGTTGCCGGCGTAGGCGAACGGGTTGGTCAAAAACTGACTCGATGAAACGACCAGCACGCGCGAAATGTTCGGGGCGCGTTCCGGCGCCTTGATGCCTTCACTCGGGCTGCCGACGAAGGCGCTCTTGAGCTTGCCTTCCGCCACGGCGGCGATGACACGCTGCTCCTGCGGCGGCTTGGGCTTCCATTCCTCGCGAAGCTTCATGTTGAGCGATTCGCTCTCGTCCACGCTGGTCGCCGGCGTCGTGCGCGCGACGCCTTTGAGAGTTACGTCCACCGGCTGCTTGTCCCTGAGCAGCTCGAGGCTCGACGGATAGGGGAACATCAGCTCTTCCATGCGGAAGAAGCCGGCGAAGCTCGTATCGAGCAGGCGGTCTTCCTCGTCGAAGCGCGGATCGTCGACGACGTGCGCGAGCCCCGGATGGCGGATCCAGGCCATGCCGCCCATCGGCGTCATGACCGGAATGCGGAACTGCGCGCCGAAGTCCAGAACGGCGTTCTTCTTCATCTCGATGCCGTAGCCGCGCAACAGCTTGTCGAGCCCGTGCAGGTCGAGCGTCACCTGCATGCTGGCGTCGTTCGGCTTCATAGTGACTGCAGAAGCGAACACGGCGAGCGCCTTGTTGCCGCGCATCAGAAACTCGTCGATGCGGCGGAGCTCTTTCTCCGTGTACTCCTTCTGCGGCTGCGTGATCAGTATGCCGACGAGATCCTTGTCGATTTCGGCCTCGCCGTCCTTCAGATCCAGATCTTCGATCTTGTAGAATGGAAACGCCTGCTCGAGGACGCTCTTCAAGCTAGGGGACCCGCCGCGCCCCTGCTTGGCGACCAGGTTCTGATCGTCGAGCTTGAGCTCGTCCTTGTTGATCACGACGCCGATGCGGTGCTTGATATCGTCGTTCTTGTCGCGGATCTCGCGAATCTTGTTGGTGATCCAGAACTCGAGCCCTTCGCCGCGCGCCGGGTGAAGCTGCGGGATCACGCCTTTCTCGCCGCCGTATTTGAGCACGATGCCCATGAAACCCTGGGCAATCGACGCCTGGTCCTCACCCGTGGCGCTGGCCTCGCCGAACGCCATTTCCTGCAAACCGTCTTCCGTGGCGCGCTGGCGCAGCTCGTCGGTGGTCGGCTCGATCAGGGTGAACTTGAACTTGCCCTCGCCGGCCCGCTCGTACTCCTTCATCAGGTCCGTCAGGTCGCGAACGAAAGCGTCGAGCTGTGCCAAGCCCGTCTTGACGTACACGTCGGCCTGAACCGGCTGTTTGAGGTTCTGGATCAGCCGCGCGCTGCCCTTGCTCAGCGTGTAGCGCTCGTTCTTCGTCGCGTCGAGGCGAGCGTAGGTTCCCGCCGCCAGGAGATTCACGATGACGGCGATGGCCGTGATGATGACCAGATAGAGCCCGGTTTGGGCCGCGACTTTGCGCTTTCGTTCTTGCGTTGCCATGGCTCAGGCCCACTTGCGCCGTTCGAGCGCCCGAAAAGCGACCACGAGCGCGAGGCCCGTGACCGACAAGAAGAAAACGATGTCCCGCGTGTCCACCAGGCCGCGGGCGAAGCCCTCGAGATGCGTCGAGAAGCTCAGGTACGAAAGCACGTTCGCCGTGGTTCCGCCGATGACGTCCGAGAGCCAGCCGGCGAACCACACGAAACCGCCCAGAACGAACACCGTGATGAAGAACGCGACGGCCTGGCTGTCGGTGAGCGAGCTCACCAAAAGCCCGATCGCGACGCAGGCGGCGCTGAAAAGCACGAGCCCCAGGTAGCCGCTCCACACGGGCCCCATGTCCAGGGGCCCGAGGTTCCACGGCCAGTGGAACATCACGAGCGGGTAAACCAGCGTCACGGTGACCAGCGTTACCACGAGCCCGAGCGCTCCGAGGTACTTGCCGACCACGACGTCGCTGTCCCTGACCGGCAAGGTGATCAGCATCTCGAGCGTGCCGCTGCGCTTTTCTTCCGCCATGAGCCGCATCGTGACGACCGGCACCACGAGCACGCCGAGCCCAACCGGGACGTAGAGCTCGAGCATGGGCCCGACCGTGGCGCGATCGGCCTGCCAGAAGCCGCCGCGGAAGAAGAAAAACATGATTCCCAGCGCCAGAAAGCTCACGCAGATGACGACGTAAGCCAGCGGTGAATCGAAGTAGGAGCGAAACTCTCGCTTCGCGATGATCAACATGGGGGACATGGCTCAGCCCTTCTTCCCTTTTTCGGGCTCCTCTTCGCCCGTACTTTCGTCCTGGTCGTCGGAGTCCTCCTCGTCGGAATCCTCCTCGTCGGAATCCTCGCCGTCTTCGGCGTCCTCGTCGTCCGCGTCCTCTTCGGCGTCCTCGTCGTCGGAGTCCTTTTCCGAATCCTCGTCGTCCGCGTCCTGTTCCGACTCCTCGTCGTCGCCGTCGCCTTCGTAGCCGCGGTCCAGACGCTCTTCGCGGCGCGTCAGATCGCGGAACACGGCGTCGAGACTCTGTGCCTCGCGCCTGAGCTCGAGCAGCGTCCAGCCCTTCGCGACGACCAGACGGAAAATCTCCGCGCGCAGGTCGGAGTCTTGCGGCCCGCTCACTTCGAACTTGTGCGCCGTCTCGTCCGTCGGAAGCTCGCTGACGGAGCGCGTGCCGTCGATGCGCTGGAGCGCTTCCTGGACGGCCATCGCGCTCGGCGGCTTGTTGCCTGCCTCGGCGCGCTGCTCGTCGATGGTCACGACGTAGCGCACGCGTCCGGTGCGGGCGCGAATGTCATCGAGCGGGCCGTCCGCGACGACGCGTCCCTTGCTGACGATGATCGCTCTCGCGCACGCTTCTTCCACTTCCGCCAGGTTGTGGGTGGAAAGCAGAATCGTCCGGTCCTTGCCGATCTCCTTGATGTACTTCAAAACCTCGGCTTTTTCGTTCGGATCGAGGTCGCTCGTCGGCTCGTCCAAAATCAATATCGGCGGGTCGTGAATCAGGGCCTGACCGAGCCCGACACGCTGCCGGTAGCCGTGCGACAGCGTCCCGATGTCCTTGCCCAGCGTCTGAGCGAGGCCGCACACCTCGACGACCTTCTTGAGCCGGCGGTTGAACGTGCCCGCGTCGAGCCCCCTGACTTCGGCGGTGAAGCGAAGGTAGTCGATCACGCTCATATCCTGGTATAGCGGGGCTCGCTGCGGCAGATAGCCGAGTGAACGCCGCACCTCGAGCGGGTTATCGAACACGTCGTGGCCCCTGACCGTGGCGCTGCCCGTCGTGGGAGCGATGAAGCAGGTCAGGATGCGCATCGTCGTCGACTTGCCGGCACCGTTCGGCCCCAAGAAGCCGACGACCTCGCCGCGGCGCACCTGGAAACTCACTTTGTCGAGAGCGCGCACGCTGCCGAATCTCTTGGTCAGGCCTTCAGCCTGGATCATTACGTCGCTGGCCATCCGATCTCCGTTTGGACCGGCTCGAGCCGATACGCTCGAGCAGTCCCCGTATTCGCCGGCCCATGGGGCGGCGGCGCGCATCCTAGCGGCGAGGGGATCTCTGTCAATTGCATAGAAAGTTACGGGACGGCCTGGGTACCGCCCCGGCGTCAACCATCGGGCTCGCGTTGTATTCCCGCTCGGCTTATCGATTCGGCCCGGGGCCCGGTCGGTCAGCCCGGGCTGTAGCCGACCACGAGCGCTTGCGCCAAAAGCCCCCAGCCGTCGAACGCGACGAACAAGAGGAGCTTGAACGGCAGACTCACCTGGCTCGGGTTCATCATCTGCATACCGAGCGCCAAGAGCACGTTCGACACCACGAGGTCGATGACCAGAAAAGGCAAATAGATGGCGAAGCCGAGCGCGAACGCCTCGATCAGCTCCGTCACGACGAAGGCCGGCACCACGACCGTCAAATCCTCCCGCGTCACCCGATCGCGCTCCTCGGGCGGGCGCGCGCTCTTGGCGATCTCGAAGAAGCGGTTTCGTTCTCTTTCCGAAGCGTTGGCGCGCAGGAAGGCGCGCATCGGGTCACCCGTCGCCCCGAGCACGCCCGTCACCAGCGCCGTCGTGGAATCGAGCGTCGCGTCGTCGAGCACGGGCTCGAGCCGCGATGCGATGCGGCTACCGACCGGCGCCATGGCGAGCAGTGTGAGCGCGCCCGCCAGAGCGATGACGACGGTGTTGGAGGGAATGTTCTGCGCGCCGATCGCGCCGCGAACGATCTGGAGCACGGTCGAGATCTTGACGAACGACGTCAGCGTCATGAACGCGAAAGGCAGCAGGGCGAGCAGCGCCAGCGCGAACACGAGCACAATGGGACGCGAGAAGAGCTCGGCGGCGGGCTCGTTCTGCGCTGCGGCGCCCGGCGCGAACGCGAGCACGGCCCCCGTCACGCCGGTGAACGCCGAGCGGACGCCTGCCCTATGAGCTCTCATCGCCGTCCTCTTTCGCAGCGGGCGTCACGGGCTTGCGCGCCGGCTCCCGTTGCAAGACTCCCTTCAGCACGTCGCCGAACTTCGGCGCTGCCGCCGCCGGCGCGCTGGGCTCGCTCGGCGAATCGAGCTCTCCCAACTTGAGGAGCCCCGCCTCGCTCGCGCCGAGCACGTAGACGGTACTTTCGACGCGGACCAAGTACACGGCGCGCCGGCCGTCGAGTGGGAGCCGTCCCACGAGCTCGAGCGGTCCGGTGGGGCGTCCGATGCCGACGCGTCGCGCACCGTAGAGCACGAGCACCGCCAGCACGACCACCGCCGCCAGCGTGACGAGCGTTTCCAGAAGGTAGCCGGCCAGGGGCGACATCGAGCGGGCGCGAGCCTACACACCCTTCGCGACACTCGGGAAGCACCAATCGCGTCAGCGGCGCCGCTTGGCCTGCCTGATCTGGGACACCTCGTAGTGTCCGACGACGTTTCGCATCCGCTGCACGACGCCGCCGGGGACGGCGCGCTTACGCACCGAGCTCACCAGCACGCGGGGTTTGCGCGCCTCGACGACCACGCGAACCCGCACACCGTCGAGGCGCGAACGCTCGACGATGTCCGCGAGATCCCGCAACAGCCGCGGCGGCAGCCGTCCCCTCACGAGCTCCGCCCGGCCTGCTCGAGCCTGAATGCAGAAAAGCTCGTTGGCCCGCCTGAGCGCGAGGCCGAATGGGATCGCGAGCACGGCCAGAATCAGTAGCCCGAAGAGCAAGCTCATGTGAGCGCCTCGTGGGTCGAAAGACCCGAGGGTCGCTCGGCATGTTGCTGCGGGCCGTGCGCCGGCGCAACCCTTGGCAGCCCGGCGCTCGGAGGATAAACCGATTCCCGGAGCCTTTCCCGGTGACCAACCCCAAAGACCCGCTTCCGCGCCGCTTCGGCCGATACCTCTTGTTCGACAAGATCGGCGAAGGCGGCATGGCGCGGATCTACCTGGCGCGCACCGAGACGGAGCTCGGTGCCGAGCGCCTGCTGGTCGTCAAGCAGATCTTGCCGATGCTTTCCTCGAGCGACGAGTTCTCGCGCCTGCTGGTCGAAGAGGCGAAGCTTGCCGCGCAGCTCTCCCACGGCAACATCGTACAGGTGTTCGATCTGGGGCGTGAACGAGACAGCCTGTACATCGCCATGGAATACGTCGAGGGCTTCGACCTGCGCGAGCTTCTGGTCCGCTGCTCGAAAACCAAGACGCCGCTTCCCGCCGAGTTCGCGCTCCTCGTCGTGCGCGAGGCGTTGCGCGGTCTTTCCTACGCGCACCGAAAGGCCGACGAAGCCGGTGAGCCTCTCGGCATCGTGCACCGTGACGTGTCGCCGTCGAACGTGCTCATCAGCTTCGACGGCGAGGTCAAGCTCTGCGATTTCGGCATCGCGCGCGCGATCGGCATCAACACCAAGCTCAGCCGCGAGGCCATCCAGGGCAAGGCCGGCTACATGAGCCCGGAGGCCGCATCGGGACAGGAAATCGATGAGCGCGCGGACGTGTTTTCGGCGGGTGTGATCCTGTGGGAGCTCTTGGCGGGGCGCCGCCTGTACAAAGGCCAGAAGGGGAAGCCCCCGACGCTGGAGCAGGCGACCAAGGCGGAAATACCACCGCTTCGCGAGCGCGGTTACAAAGACGAAGAGCGCCTGCACGCCATCGTGCGCCGCGCGCTCGCCCGAGAGCCCGAGCGGCGCTTCTCGAACGCCGACGCATTCCTCGTCGCGCTCGAAGAATACTCGGTGAACGCGGGGCTTCTGGTGAGCCCGCTGCGGCTTGGACACTGGCTCGTCGAGCGCTTCGGGCACGAGATTCGCGAGCGCCGCCGCGCCCGGGAGCGCGCCGCCAAGGCGCTCCAACGCGGTCCGCTCTTGGAGCTCAAGCGGCCCGGCGCGGCTCGGCCGGAATCGCGTTCGACGCCGGCCTCCGGCACGGAGGCGGCGCCGTTCGAGCTGTCGCGGCGCGCGGCGACGAACGCCCGAGCGCGGCCGGAGGGCGGCGCAAGGCCGTGGATGTTGGCGTTGCTCGCCACGCTCTTGATCGGCACTCTGCTCGGTTGGCTCTATTGGTCCGGCCCCTCGTGACCGACGCCAAGCCCTCCCCCGTCTTCGTCGAGGTCGCCGTTCCCGTTCCGCTGGGACGCGCTTTCACCTATGCCGTTCCGGCCGAGCTCTCCTCGAGCATTTCACCGGGCGT
>DASWGX010000336.1:0-20125 GCA_036393455.1 Polyangiaceae bacterium | reverse complement strand
GCGCGACTCGCCACCGCGACGGCCACGGCGCGACTGCCGACCGCGCCGAGCAGGGTCGCGTCGCCGGGCGGACGCGCCAGCGAAAGCACCCGGCCCGTCTCGCTAGCGACGACGAGCAAGCGACGGTTTGCGATCTTGAACACGAGCGCGACGGTGCCCTCCTCCGATACCGACAGGGAATCGAGCGACACGACGTCGTCCGCGTCGTTGGCCGCCGTTTCGACGCCCGGGAGAACTACCGCGTCGAAACTTTCCCCGGCGTTGGCCGAGACGTAGAGCGCATAGCCGTCGCTCTTGTCGCGCCGTCCCACGACGAACGCTCGCCTGCCATCGGGCGAAAAGGCTAGGCCGAGCACCCCCCGCAGCCCGGGCGCGGCACCCGGCTCGAGCGCGCGATCTCGGGAAAGCCTCGCCCCGCCATCCAGAGGCGCTCCACTCGACGCCCCGCGCCGTCGAACCGGAAAAAAGTGGTGCACCCCGTGAGGCGAGCACCCGGCGCGGGCGCGATGACGGGGGCACACGCCGGCCAACAGCAACACGCCCTCTCCCGCGGCCATGACGAACTCGTTCGGGGCAGCTCTGAGCTCGACAGAGGCGACGTCGAGGGGCGCCAGATTGCCTTCAGCGTCGAGGCTACTTTTTCCGTAGTAGAGCGTCGTGGCCTGTGTCGCCTGCGACGGCTTTTCGGAGAAACAGGCAAAGTAGATCCGAGCTCGAAACGCTGCGAGGCGCACGTCCCGGCAGCGGCTCAGCTTCGGAAGCTCGACCTCGGTCAGCGGCTGGTCGACGTGGCCGGTCCACAGTACCCAGGGCGTCGTCTTACCGGGTGCGATCTCGAAGTAGCGCCCCGCGCTCACCGTGGCGCGCCCCTTTGCCAGCGCCTCCGCGTCCGGACCGCGTGGCGGCGGCTTTTTGAGCAAGGCCGGCTCCGCCGTCGAAAGTGACAGCGAGCGTGGCTCCAGACGGGCATCCGGCTCGAGCTTCACCTCGTAGTCCCCGAGCGCCCCGCGGACGGCGAGGCCGTAGGAGGCATCCTGACGAAGCTCGAGCGCGCCCACCGAAGGCAGGTCGGCTCGATGCCAGGTCTTGCCCCGATCCACGCTGGCCCAGATTTGCTCGGGTACGCCGAGCGCCAGGGCCCGACCACGACCGTCCACGGCCAGATCCTCGAACAGGACGTCAGTCGGACCGATCGAACGCCAGTTGGCGCCGGAATCGGAGCTTTGCTGCATGCGCCCCTCGCCGTCGATACCGACTATCAACCCGGCTCCAGCGGCCACCCGCTTCAAGGGCACCATGGGCGCGGTCGAACGCTCGAACTCGCCCAGGGGCTCCCTCGATTCGTACACCGCACCGCTCTTGCCGACGAAGAGCCAACCGGAGTCGCTCGCCGGAAGCACCGCTACGAGATCTTCGGGCGCGAGTCGCCCCGCGGTTTCGAGCTCTTCGGGCTGCGTACGATAGAGCCAGCGCTCTCCCCTCGCGCCCGCGTACAGGACGAGCCCCGGCTCGAGCTCGACGCGCGCCGACATCCGCGCCCGCTCGGGAGGGTGATAGCGCCAGAGAGCCGGCGATCGGTAGGCGCGCTGTTCCTGCGGCGCGTCCACCAGCGACACTCGCGGCGTGGGGCTCGACGCCGGCGGCGTGCAAGCCAGAAGCCACGGGACGGCCCAGGACCAGCGCGATGCGCGCACGCTAGGGCTCAGGTGCCGACCAGATCGATCAGCTTCTGCTTGGTCGTCAAGCCGACGTGTTGCGCGGCTCGCTCGCCGTTTCGGAACACCATCAGCGTGGGCACGCCGCGTACCCCGTACTTGCCGGCCGTGCCTGGTGAATCGTCGACGTCCAGCTTTCCGACCTTCACCTTACCTTCGAGTTCCTCCGCGATCTGATCGACAATGGGCGAAAGCGCGCGGCAAGGGCCGCACCAGGTGGCCGTGAAATCCACCAGCACGGGCTTGTCCGACTTCAGCACTTCCTCGTCGAAGTTGAGGTCGTTGAAAACGAGGACTTTTTCGGATGCCATGAAGACTCTCCCTATGGAAAATTCGAGCTGGACAAACTCGGCTTTGATCTACGCCGTGTCCGGCCCGCGGTTTCGCGCGCCAGGATGGGCCTGTGGCCGCGCTGGCCCCCGTGCGAGCCAGATGGGCGCGACGCTCGTCTCGGGTAGGGGGCGCGTATTGTAGCCGACTTTGCTACGACTACCACGGGCTCGGCCTTTTCGATGGACCGCGACGGACCGGACGTAGTTGCCCTCGCTGGCGGAGTGACTCTCTGGCCGGACTCCTGGACGCCGGGCGACGTGGTCCGGTGGCTCGAGCCGCTGGTTCGCCCCGAGCGCCGCCGCCGACTGCTGGACGTGATCGGCCGCCGGCTCGGCTCGGTCACGGTCGTGATGGACGCACCGCACGACCCCCACAATGCGTCGGCAATCCTTCGCACCTGCGACGCCTTAGGCATCCCGGAGATCCACGTAATCCCGCGCGACGAGCCGCCGCTCATCGGACGCGGCGTCGCCAAGGGGAGCGAGCGCTGGGTCTCGGCGCGGATCCACGCCTCGGTCGAGGACGCCGTGCGACGCCTGCGGGAACAGGGGTTCTTTCTCGTCGCGACGCACCCGAAAGGCCGCATGCTGCCCGAAGATCTCGCGAAGGTTCCACGGCTCGCCCTCATCCTCGGCAACGAGCATGACGGCGTGCGCGCGTCGCTCGAGCAGGCTGCCGATGCTTCGGCTCGCATTCCGATGCGCGGTTTCGTCGAGAGCTTGAACGTGAGCGTCGCCGCGGCCGTGCTGCTCGCGAGCGCAACCCGCGATCGGCCGGGGGACCTGGCGCCGAGCGCGCGGGAGCGCCTGTACGCCGAAGGCCTTTTTCTTTCGGTACCGCGCGCCTCCGACGTGCTGGGCGAGCTCGCGCAACGCGGCGCGAGCGCCGAGCGATGACACGCAGAGCGCCGTGTACTAGTTTCGCCGCCACAGCGCTATCCATGGCCGGCACCATCATCGAAGCGGGACTCTCCGTCGAAGGAGAAATCACCAGCGAAGAGGAGATCGTCGTGCACGGTGAAGTCCGGGGAAAGCTCGAGACGACGGACGCCCTGTCGGTCGGCGCCAGCGGCAACGTGGAAGCCGACGTGAGCGCCAGCACGCTCGCCATCGCGGGACGCGTCACCGGGGACGTGGCCGCCACCGAGCGCGTCGATCTGCAGGCGGGCGGGCGGTTGCTCGGCGACGTCAAAACGGCACGGCTGACCATCGCCGACGGCGCGACGTTCAAGGGCAACGTGGACATGGACGCTTGAACGGCGAGGTGGTTCGAGCCATGGCAGGAGCTTCCGTAATTGGTCCGGCGACCGTGGTGCGCGGCAACCTGCGGGGCGAGGGGTCGCTCGAGGTGCTCGGACGCATCGAAGGCAACGTCGCGATGACCGGCGAGGTGCTGCTCGCCGCGGGCAGCAACGTGCGCGGCAACGTTTCCGGAAGTCAGATTCGCGTCGCCGGTGAGGTCGATGGCGATCTCGCCGGCGCTGAGGCGGTGCTCGTCGAAAAGGGAGCGAGCATCACGGGCGAGCTCGTGGCACCGCGTGTCGGGATCACTCCGGGAGCCATCGTTCGCGGCGCGGTTCGAGCCGACGGCGAAACGCTGGAGCTCGGGTTTCGCGCCATGGCATCGGCCGGCGGCGCACCCGCGCCGGAGCCGCGAGGGCTTCCGGAACCGCGACGCTCGCTCGATCTCGGCAGGCCCAAAGCTCCCGAAGGCGGCGACGCGCCGCGCCCGGCGCTTTCCGAGCGCAAACCCCCCGCGCCCGTCGTGCCGGTGCCCAGAAAAGGCGCGCGCGGCCGCAAGCGGCCGAGCCGCGCTCGCCCGTGAGGTTCCAAGGTTCGTCCCGCTTCGCCGGCTTCGGACCGAGCTCTCTCCCGAGGACGCCATGCCCATCGATGCCGAAAAGCTCGCCCGCCTGATTGATCTTCTGAAGGAAAGGAGCTTCGAGCGGCGAGCCGTTACGCTGGCTTCGGGAAAGACCAGCGACTTTTTCATCGACTGCAAACAGACCGTGCTGACCGCCGAAGGTCACGCGCTGTGCGGCGCCCTGATGTTCGAGGCGCTCCAAGAACTTCCACCCTGCGACGCCGTGGGAGGCGTCGAGCTCGGGGGCTGTCCCCTGGCCAGCGCCGTTTCGCTCGTCAGTCATCAACGCGGCCGCGCCCTTCCCGCGCTGTACGTCCGCAAGGAGCGGAAGGACCACGGCACGACCAAGCTCGTCGAAGGCGACAAGGCGATGTTTCCAGGCATTCGCGTCGCGCTGCTCGAGGACGTGGTGACGAGCGGCGGTTCGAGCCTGCGCGCGGTCGACACGCTGCGAGCCGCGGGCGCCGACGTCGTCGGTATCGTCGCGCTCGTCGACCGGCGCGAGGGAGGCTCCGAAGCCATCGCCGCGGCGGGCATTCCCCTCATCCACCTCGCATCCCGCGACGATTTCATGTGAAGCGGGAAGAAGGCGGGCAAAAAGCCTGCTGATCTCCGACCCAAAGCCGGCTAACGTCGTGCCGGTGCGCGCCTCTCCATTGGCCCTCTCGCTGACGCTGATCGCCGCTCGCGCCATGGCGGAAGGGGCCGAGGCCACGCCGGCGCGCGAGCTCACGTCCGAAGAGATCGACGCTTGGCTCGAATCGCGCAGTATGCCGACGACGGCGGATTCGGGAGCCGGCGGTTTCGAGGAAGCGCCGCCCCCCCCGCCCCAGAAACGGGGCGTCGTGCTCGAGGGCAGCCTGGGAGCCCTCGGGCACTTCGGCCCGCTCAAGAATGTCTCGCCGTTGGCGCCATGGTTTCACGTCAAGGTAGGCTTCGAAGCGCTCGACTGGCTGATGCCGTTCCTCGAGGCCGATCTGGTTCTGGCGAACACTTCGTACGCCGAACCACCACCTCCGGAGCGTTCCTACGCGCTGCCCAGCTTTGGCGGCGGTCTGCGTTTCACGGCGCGGCCCGGACGCTTCGGTCTCTACGCGCAGGGCGGCGCGGGCGGTGCCGTGGTCACGGAAGACGTCCTCGCCATTTACGGCTATCGCAACGCGACCAGCCTTCAGGCCTACTTCGGCGGGCAGGTCGGCTTCGAATGGTACCAGGTGAACCCTCACTACGCGCTCGCGGTCCATGGAGGCGTGCGCGATTACCCGACGCTGCTCGCCCGCGAGCGGTCCAGTCAGCCGCCGCTCACGTGGCTGGCCGGCGTAGCGCTCCGCTACACGTTTTGACGGGCCAAGCCAGGTTCGCCTCCGTCAGTCGTAGGGCAGCACCCTGCTCATCACGAACTTCAGATACCTTCCCTCGGGGTGACCGGCGAGGATCGGATGGTCGAGCGCGTGTCCCGCCTCGTGGAAGGTCTGCAAGGTCCGTCGCACCCGCGCGGCGCTTTCTCCGAGAGCGGTCAGAAATTCGGCCGGAGTGACCTGCGCCGTGCAACTCGAGGCGGCGAGAACGCCGCCCGGTTCCGTGACTCGTATCGCCAGGGCGAAGAGACGCCGGTAGGCGTGGAGCGCTTCGTTGCGCTGCGACCGCGACCTGGCAAAGCTCGGCGGATCCACAATCACGCAGTCGAAGCGCCGGCCGAGCCCCGCGGCGCTCTTGAGGTATTCGAAGGCGTCCTCGCAAACGAACTCGTGCTCCGGCGCGGCAACGCCGTTCAGCGCAAAGTTTTCGCGTGCGGCGGCGAGCGCTCGCTCCGAGGCGTCGACCTGAACGACGCTCGCCGCCCCGCCACGCAATGCGTGGAGCGAGAAGGCCCCGGTATAGCAAAACAGATTGAGCACGCGCACGCCGCCCGCTTCCGCTCCCAGCCGATGCCGGTTCTCGCGCTGGTCCAGATAAAGACCCGTCTTCTGAGCGACGCGAAGCTCCGCCAGCAAGCGCACGCCGTATTCCTCGACGACGAGCCGCTCGGGCGGCATGCGCCCGAACAAAAGCTCGAGCCTTTCTCCCCGGTCGCTCTCGGCGGCGGCATTGGTGCAGAGCCTCACCACGCCGTGAGGCCGGCGAACGTCGGCAAGTGCCGCGACGACTCCGGGAAGCAGCGCCTCGACCGAATCGGCATAGGTCGCGACGACCGCGAACGCGCCGTAGCAATCGACGACGAGGCCGGGCAGCCCGTCCCCCTCGCCGTTGATCCAGCGGTAACCTGAAACACCGCGCGCTCGAAGCCCCGCCCGAAGCTCGTGGGCGGCTTTCACCTTTCCGAGAATCCAGGCCGAGTCCGGAACACACTTTCGCGAGTAGATCCGGATGGCAATCGGGGAGCTCGCATCCCACAGCCCGAAGCCGTTGAAACGCCCGGCGCGAACGCGAAACCAAGTACCGCTCGGAGCGCTCACTCCGGGCGGCACATGGTCTCGATAGATCCAGGCGTGCCCCGCGGAAAGCCTCGACTCGAGCGTGCGAGGAAGCTCGATCACGGGCGGTTCCGGCATCGAGCCCGTTTTGACATGCCGCGACGCGTTTCCCAAGTGCCGGCCCCCGCCGGCTCGAGCCGACGGGTTTCGCGGCGAGCTCCGCCTCAGCCGCGCGCGCCGGCGCGATGCTTCTTCAGTAGCTTGATCAGGTACGAACGATCCATCCGCGCCGTTCGGGCGGCGGCGCTGACGTTCCCGCGCGTCTTTTGCAACAGGTGGCGCAGAAAACGCCCTTCGAATTCGTTCAACACCTCCGCGCGGGCGTCGCGGTACGGCCGGTCGAAGAGCGAAGGCGCGGAAGATCGCGTTCCTTGGCCGTCGGCCTCCGAACGACCGTGAGATGGGTTGGTCTGACTGATCGGCTCTTCGTCGCCCTGGCCGAGCTCCAGCCGGAGCGCGGTATTGCCGACGCGCAGAACCGAACCGCTCGGAACCACGGCTTGCAACACGACCACGTCGCCCACGCGCGTTCCGGTAGCGGAACCCAAGTCGACGACGAGGATGCCGTCGCCGCGTCGAGCGAGCTCGACGTGGCGCGGGGCAACGCTGCCGTCATGAACGACGATTCCGCAATCGGAGCTCGTACCGATCGTGACGAACTCACCTTGGGCCTCGACGCGCTGGCCGGCGTCGGATCCTTCGATGATTTCAGCTGTTATGCTTTTAGTAGGGGTCTGGAGGACCATGGGCAGGTTTTCACAAGACATGCGCTCGTGGATCAGGGTTGGGGTCGCCTCGGTGAGTGCTCCAGGGAGGCACCATCGCCACCCACCACGCAAGAGGCGTGGTTTTGCTGAAAGGCCGCCACCGAGAGCCGCCGTTCGCAGCGGTAAAGGGCCGCGAACTGAGCGGCGACGACGGATTCAGCGTAACGAGAGAGCAAGGGGTGTGCCAGCCTCGATCTTCGAGGAGTTGCGGTCTTTCTCCCTCTCGGTTCGTTTCGGGTCGTGTCTCACAACAAAACAATCTCAATTCGTGCATCTCATCGTGAGGCATTTCGCTCGGCAAGCAAGACTGTGAGTGCATGTGCGGCAGGACGCGAAAGCGAAAGTCGGATAATCCCAGGTTCTCCACGGAACCTTGCATTTTCCGACGCCAGTTCGAGCTTATAGCCGACCACGCCGCCGTTTCGCACATCAACGTTGCCAAAAAATCTTCGGCAAATCCCCTGTAGTTCGGCGTCTACAGCAAGGAGGAATGGTTCTCGCGGACAAACGGCCCATCCTGCCTCACATCTCCTGGCCCACTCCCGCACGCGCAGCGCACGCACCAAAGCGCGCTCAATTGGCGGCTACGAGCCGCTCGACTGCGCCGAAATCCGAATCGCTCACTGCGCCCGCAACACGGCAACGGACTAGCCCGTTCGAAATGGCCAAGTGAACGGGAAGCTCCGGCTCTTCCGCGAAACCCGCCTCGCGGAGCCACGTTTCACGCTCTTTTCCCTCGCGAAGCCAAAAGGTTTGGCGAACGCCGTTGTCCGGCTGAGCCTCGAGAAAGGCGCGCAGCTGACGAGGGTCGTCGTCGAGCGAAACGAAGACGAGACTGAAGTCGTATCCCTTTTTCAGAAGGTCCTTCTCCCACTTCTGCAATCTAGGGATTTCTTCTTTGCAGGGCTCGCACCACGCGGCCCAGAGATTGACCCACGTCGTTCCGCGCGACGGCAGCGGCAACGGCTGTTCGGCGAGCTCGGCGTCATGGGCGTAGCGCGCGAGCTCGGCCGTCGGCGCGCGGCGCGCCGGAGCCGCGGAACCAGCCTCCGCGCAAAGCTTCCGAGGCTTGGGCGGGGCTTCGAGTTTCGCCGCGACGGAAGTGCTCGGCCGCGGCTCCGCAGCGACCGTTGCGGTTCCCAGCACGGCCTGACTGCGCTCGCGCGGCAACGGCGCGCGGTCCTTTTCGCCGGCGTCGCACGCCGTCGCGCCGGCGAAAAGCGCGAGACAAACGGCGCCGCAGCCAGACGTCACAGGCGGCAATCTACCCACGACACGAACGCGCTTCGATTGATCGGCTCGTCGCCGCATTGCTCGTTGGGCCTCGAGGTCACCCAGTCGCAATATTCGCCGGAAAGCTGCGCGAACTCGTTCCCGAGCCATAAGAGTCCGACCTTGCCGTCGAGCTCGGGATCCTTGGAGACCTCGCGCAGATGAAACATGACCGAATTGGCGCGCCGGTGCGATAGCGCTCGGTTCTTGGCGGGGGTTCCCGTTTTCGAAGCCCGCGCCACGACGAAGAAATAGCGCGCGCCCTTACGATCATAGAAGCGGTCCTCTAGCAGCTTCTGCGCGCGTTCGTCGAGTTCGTGCGCACCGGTGTCGAACATCAACACGCCGCCTCGCTGCTTCAGCGGCGTAAAGAGCTCGTTGAAGTCCGCGTCGCTGATCGAGGCGAACATCTTCACGTCCGCCGGCTTGCAGCCCCTGCGGGTCTCTCCCTCGGCCAGGCCGCACGAATGCAGGACGCGCTTCAGCACCTCCTTGAAGCGGGGCGTACAGTACGCGACCTCCGCGTGCTGGGCGATGGCGACCTTGGGTTTCTCGGCCTCGGGGTTCTCGAGCCGCTCGGCGGCCGCGGACACGCGAGCGTGCACCAAGAGCGAGACTCCGCCGAGCACGAGCACTGCCGCACCCGCGCCGAGCCATCCGGCAAACCCCGCGATGCCCGGAGAATCGGTCGCGGGCGGGACCGCGGCAACACCCCCGCGCGCGTCGGGATTCTCGGTCATCGGAGCACCTCCGGGGCGAGCTCCGCCAAGGTGTAGCGCAGACCGATGTCCGTGTCCTCGTCGCAAATTCGCCGTTTTCCGAGGTACGCCTGCGGCGTGGAAACGGGAATGGAATTGTCGGACGCGAAGTGCAGGTGCTGGTTCAGCCGCAGCTCCGTTTCCCGCTGATCGAGGCACGCTGTCAGGCTCTCTCCCCAGCGACGCCGGATGACCTCCTTGAGCACGCCGGGACCCGCCTTTCCCGCGCGGGTCAGGTAGACTTGCTCATCGTAGGCCCATTCCAGCACTTCCCGAGCTCGATCGGCGCCGCAGAGCACCGCTTTGCTCACGATGCAGGCGCCCGGGTGCAGTGGAGCATCGAGCATCCAATTACACTCGCTGTCGAGCGGGAAGAGCACGAGCCTCACGTCGAGCTTGTCGAAGACGTCCTCGCCCACCAGGCGATCGTGGAACGCCTGGCAGGTCGGGCACAGAGGGTCTTCGAACAGTGTCGCCGGCTGAATCGAGCTTGGCGTGCGCAGTTTGACGAGCGCGTCGTGTTTCTCCACCGGCTGTTTCAACTCGCCGCACTGGGTCAGGTAGGCGCGGTGGTCGGGGACGGCGCTCGCATAGACCACCGCGGGAACCAAGGTCGTCAGAGCCAAGAGAACGAGCCACGCGAGCGGCAGCGCCGCCGCGAGGGGCGCCCCGCGGGCCTCGAAGCGCGGCGCCGTCGTGAGGCCGAAAACCCCTCCGGCAGCCAAAAGGAACGAGGCGGCGTAGATACCGACGCAGGTCTTGCACAGGGCCCCCACCTTCGTCACCGAAATCGTGAACATCACGGCGGACACCACGAGCGGCGTCAGCGACACGACGGCGAAGAACACTACCGTGGAGCGCGGCGCCCGTGGGCCGGAGAGGAGCAGGTACAGTGCGAAACCGGTAAGAAAGGCGAAGGCGCCCAGGGCAAAGAGCGAAATCGGAATGCCGCCCCAGTACTGTTCCTTGAGGATCGCGGAGTAGGGGCTGTACATGGCCGCACGGCAAGCCTCGGCGTCGCCCGTCGCGGGGGCGCCGGGAACGAAGCTACAGTGCAGGTCGTGTAGCCTTCGGTCGAGGTGCTGGGCGTAGTCGAGCGTCGAGTAGAGAGCGAACACCAGCCCGAGCGCGCCCCCGACCAGAGACAGGATTCGCGGCCAGAGCGATGTCGACGGAGGCATTCCGAGCACCCTCGCAAGAAGCCCACGCCCGAAGCAAGAGGCGTCGCGCCCCACGCCCGTCCCGACCCGGCGGCCAGGCTGGACGCCGGCGGAATCTCACGGTTTCTTGGCTTGGAGCAGCTTTAGAACCTCGGGGTAACGGGGGTGGCCCTTCGGCGCGTCCTCGACGAAACGCTGGAGTAAGGGAAGCGCCTGCTCGGGACGCTTCAAGGAGTCGTAGTAGAGCACTCCGAGGTTGTGCGTGGCGGCGAGATTGCGCGGCTGCTTTTGAAGCACGTCCTTCAGAAGCTCCTCGGCTTCGTTCCACGGCTCGGGCTTTTCCCGGCTGCCCAGGCCGCGCAGCGCTGCGGCGAGCCCGATGGCCGCATCGACGTCGTCCGGCGACGCTTCGAGAACGGCGCGAAAATGTTCGCTCGCCTTGTCGTAGACGCCCGCTTCCAAGAGCACGGTGCCCATGTTCAGCCGCGCGGTCGTATCCGCCGGATCGAGCTCGGTCGCTCGCAAGAAGTGTTGGAACGCGACGGCGTCGTCGCCGCGCTCCAGCGCCACGAGGCCCGCCGTGCGCTCGGCGACGGCACTCTTCGATTCCGCTTTCAGAGCTTCCTGGCTCAAGAGCTCGGCGACGTCGAGCTCTTCGCGATCGACGTAGGCGAGGGCGAGCTCGCTCAGGGCGTTCGGATCGCCCGCGCGCCGCACCAGGACTTCGCGAGCTTGGGCCAGCGCTTCGTCGACTTTCCCGCTTTCCCGCAGCGCCGTCACGAGCGCGGTTCGCGCCACGAGCGCATCGGGGTGCTTTTCGATGAAGGCCGTCAGCACCTCCGCGGCGCCTTCCGGATTTCCCGCGCGACGGCGCACTTCGCCGAGCGCGAGGACGACGTCCTCGGCGTTGGGGGCGAGCTCGGCGGCGAGCGTCAGCTCCCGCTCGGCGGCCTCGAGCGCTCCGGTCCTCGCCAGCACGATGCCGAGGTCGTAGCGCGCCTCCCAGAGCTTGTCGTCCGCCTTCAGCGCCGCCTGAAAATGCTCGATCGCCTGCGGCGCGCCGTCGGGTCTCTCGGCGGCGTCGATGCCGCGCATCATGTCGTTCACGGCTTGCGGGTTCGCTGGCGGCAACTTGGGCGCCGCGGCCGCTTCCTTCGCGGCTCCGCTCCCACAGCCCAGCGAGAAGGCCGCGAGGAGCAGCGCGGCCGCGGTCGCTAGGCCAAGCCGCCGCCCGCATCCGCCGGCGCTCATCGTGGCGCCTCCTGCGACGCCGCGTCCGCCACTTCGCTCGCGTCGGTCTCTTTTTTGGTAGCCGCCTTCGAATTCAAGAGAAAGTTCTCGCTGTGCCCAGCCTTGGTGCGGCGCGGACCCGAGATCAGCGGCGGCAGCGGCAACGGCCCTTTCGAGCGCAGGGCAAAGCCGATTTCGTGGAGCGGCGGATAGAGCTCCGAGTTCAGGCGGCCGAGCGCCTCCCGCATCTTGGCCGTCCACTCGTTGAAGATGCCGAGCTCGAGCGCCTTGAGCCATCCGCTTTCGTAGGCCTCGATGCTCCGTTCTTCGATGGGAATCACGAACTCGTCGAGCGCCTGGGAAAACAGCTCTTTTTCCTGGTCGCTCAGGCTGTCCGGCGGCGGAGAGTTGAGCAACGCCTGCGCGAACGATTCGTAGGCGAAGCCGATCTGATAGAGCGCGGCAGTGGTCCATTCGGCGACGCCCATCTCGGCCGTCGCCAGGAACGCGTCGGCGGCCTTCCTCAAAAGCTCGCTCTTTTGCTTCAGCCGCTTCTTGAGCGCTCCGACGTCGCCTTCGATCTTCACGGTCTCGTACTGCCCGAGGATGCGTTCGCCCTGCATGTAGCGGGCTCGCGCGGCGTAGTACTTGCCTTTCGCATCGAGCTGCGGCTTGCGCGCCTTGTATACCTGCATGGCGCGATTCAGCGCCGCGGCTGCGCCGCGCTCGTCCTTCTTGCGAACGATGGCCAGGCGCACGAGCGCTTCCACCTGGCTGTTCGGGTTCTTCGCGCTCCTCGAGTACTGATTGTAGAGCCGCTCCGCGTCGGACCACTTTTCGGCCTTCTCGTGGGCCTTGCCCATCAAGAACGTCACTTCGTCGGCGAGCGCGTCGCGCCCGTAGTAACGTTTGAACTTGTTGCCGCTCGAGATCGCGCCGTCCCGATCTCCCGAGGTGGTTCGGAGCAGAACGGCGTTGAATGCCGCGTCCTTGTGGTGCTCGAACTTGGGCCACGTGTCGACGATGATGTCGTGATACTCCGCGGCTTCCTTGAACAGCCCGATCGATTGATAGGTGTTTGCCGCAATCCAGACGCCCTGGGCGGCTTCGCTGCGGTGCTTGTGGTCCTTGACCAACAGCCCCGCCGCCGCGGTGAGCGTCACCAGATCCGCAGCGCGGCGCGCCTCGACTTCCGCGTTGACCGCCGCTTGCGCCGCGCGCTCCTCCCCGGGAAACTCCCTGGCGGCACGCAGGTAGGCGGCCGCCGCCTTGTCGTGACGCCCGGCCTTACCGTGCTGCTCGCCGAGCTTGAACACCGCGGCGACGATGAGACCGTTCAGCTTGGCCTGTTGCGCGGGCGACTGAAACGACGGGGCTGACTTGAGCCGGCGCGCCCACACTTCGATGTTTTCGTAGTCCTCGCTCTTGTTGAAGGAGTCGAGCACGAGCTCTCCGGCGTCCGAAGCGTACTGGCTGGTCGGATACTTCTCGAGCAACAAGCCCCACTGGCGCACGGCGGGGTCGTACACCTGGTAGTCGTAGTAAAGCTTACCTTGCCGGAACAGGAGCTCGGGTACTTGCTTGTCGTCGGGGTACGTCTTGACGTAGAGCTCCATCGCCTCGGTGAGCTGCTTGTCCGTCTGCGTTTCCTTGGGCTTCTCGCCCTTTTTCCGGTTGTCTTCGAACTCCGCGGCGCGGGCCACCTCGAGCGCGGCGAGGGCGTTGTAAAGCGCAGTGCGCGACAGCTCACCGCGTGGCTTCTTCCGCACCGCACGCAAGTACGCGTCGGCGGCGCGCTGCGCGTCGTCGAGGTGATAAAAGTAGATTTCCGCCTGGTTGAAGGACAGCTCGTAGGCGGCGTCGCTGTCGCCGAAGCGCGCCACGTACACTGCGTAGAGCTTGGCCGCCCATTCGTACTCGACACGGCTCGTCTTGTCCGCCTGAGCCTTGGCGTGAAGACCCACTGCGTCCTCGCGCAGCTGTTTCTCGGCCGCGCGCTCCGCTTTCGCCGGCGCGTCGCCGGCCTGCGCGCTGACCCATACGCTCGGCTTGACCGCCGGCTTTCTGGAAGCAGCGGCCGGCGGTGGCAGGTACTCGCGCACCAGCCAGCGGTAGTCCTTCTCGAGCTCGACCCACACTTCCATCGTGGAGTGCCCCTGCGCCACCTTGAGCGCCCAGCTGTAGGCCTCGGGGCTCACCGGCTCGAGCTTGAGCAGCAGTCGGTACGCTTCGATGCCGCGCTCGTACTGCGCCTGCTCGTAGAAGGCGTCGGCCAACGCGCGCACGATCTTGCCCGCGAAGCGATCTCCACCGGCCTTCACCAAGAACCGATACATGTCCTCGGCGCGATTCTTCTCGTCCTCGACGAAGACGGCGACCAGGTTCTTCAGGGCTTCGCGCTGAAGCCCGTCGATTTCAGCGCGCCGCGCTCCCTTGGACTCTGCTTCGTCGGCCGTTTGCTTGAAAACGATCAGGAAGCGGCGCGCCGCCTCTTCGGTGCGGCCGAGCCGCCAGAGCGTCCACGCGCTCTTGAACATGGCAATGTCGTAGAGCTCGCTGTCCTTGTATTCGAGCACCTTCTCGTATTCGCGATAGGCGGCCGCGTAGTCCGGGAACTCCTTGGTGAACTCGTATTCGGCGCGCACCATGTGGGCGTCCGGCACGAAACGGCTGTTGGGGAACCACTCGAGGATCTTGTTGAAGCGCCGCAGCGATTCGTCGAACTTGCCTTCCTCGTTGGCCAAGAAGCCGTCGACGTAGAGCGCCAGATCGTAGGAGCGGAAGCGCTTGTGGCGTTTGAGCACGATGAGCAGGCGCGCGCGCGCTTTCGAATAGTCGGGAGAAGGCGGCTCGCCGCGGGCGTCCGCGGGCGTCTTTTCCCAGCGCTGAAAGGCCACCAGGAAGCGATCGCGAGCTTGCTCCCATTCGAGCTCCGCGATGCGCACGAGCACTTCGGCCATGTCCGGCGCGTCCTCGGGCGACTCGGCGATGAACTTCTGCAAGAGGCCGAGTGCCTCCGCGCGCAAGCGCTTGCTGTCGGCGATGTTGCGGCCGATGCGTGCGTCGATCTTGCGGTGCAGCGCCGCCCGCAACCGCTCCGGGATCTGCAGGCTCACGCGCGTCGCGCGATCACTCCGGGCCTCGCGCTCCGCTTCCCGTTCGATCGTGGGACGTTTGCGTTCACCGAGCTGGCGCTCGGCGGCCGGCTTGATGCGGGAGCTCGCCGCGCTCGCGCCGGGCGCGGCCGTCTCCGGAACGGCACGCGCGGCGCGGGGACCGAAACAGACGCACGCGGCGCCGAGCCACAACGCCGCGCCCGCCGTCCGGGATCGAAACCGGGTCCTGCCGAACAAGGCGACCATTGTACGCCCGCTCGTGGAAATGGGTGCACCCCGAGCACGCGGCGCGAGGCTCGCATGTGGGATATCCACCGCCGCCACCCGGCCCGGCGGTAGAAGGGCGAGCATCGCGCGGAATCGCGCCGGGCGGTGTCGCCCAGGACTACGTTGCCTTCATTCGGCAGGCGAGGGTGGCGGCCCCTTGGGGCAAAAGCTGAATGCGTCGACCAGGACCGGTCGTTCCGCCGGAGCGAGCGCGTCCTCGAGCCCGATGCACCATACATCCACGCGGTTCTCGTGCGCGCGTACTCGCATCCTCACGAAGTGCTTGTAGCCGGGATGATCGAGCGCGGTGAAGGCCTGCGTGGTTTCGAGTCCGATGCGCGTCAGGAAAGCCAGGTAAAACCCGAAGACATAGGCTCCCAGAACGAGCGCGAGCCCGAAGGCGAGCGCGTGAAACCACCAGGGGTCGAGCGGCAGGCCCCAGTGCCTCGCAAAGAAATGCGAAAGCTCGAGAGCGCCGATCGGGCTCAGCGTCGTCAAGAGCGCCGCCACTGCCGCCGCCACGCTGACGGCGACGTGACGCCGGCGGCGGATGCCGCCGATCAGCGCGTACACCAGGAACACGAGCACGAACACTCCCATGGCACCGAGTTTTTGATGCAAGCCGAGCTCGCCGTCGTCGTCCCAGAACACGGGAGCATAGAGCGAGGCGTACACGAGATGCGGAATGAAGCCCGAACGTCCCTGCGCCACCTTCCACGGAACCGACCACAAGAGCGACAAGCACTGGCGCGGTCCCGGCCACTCGACGGCCGCCGGCTCGAGCCCCTTTCGCGCGAGCGGCGCCGGGTGCAAGAAGGCTCCTCCCCCGCCCGCGATGACGTGTGTGGTCTCACCCTCGTTCCAGCGCTCGTAGTGGTGAACGTCGCCGCTCAGCACGAGGTGCGGTTTCGTGTGGAGGTCGAGCCCCATCGCTTCCACCGTTGCCGCGCCGGTGACGCTGACCTCGCGAAAGCGCCGGTAGGGATCGGGCAGCGCCACGATCGGCACCACCTCCGGGTGCCCGCCAAGCCACTCGGAAAAGAAACGCCGCTGCCGAAAATCCACCTGCTTGAGCTGTCGATCCCCAGCGAGCAGCGCCAGCCGCGGGGCAAGCTGCAACGTGAAGTAGCTGGCGCTCTGCACCGGAAAGTAGCCGTCGAGATCGAGCCGCTTCTGCTTGTGACGCTGGCCGCCGCGAACGAATTCCTTCGCCCAGTCGGCGTAGCGCTCGATTTGCAGCGGATCGATGCTGACCACGCTCGGCCGCTGGCGCTCTTCGCCTTCGGATTCGGCGCGGCGCCGGAACATGCGTGCGAAACCGTCGAGTCCGTCGTACCAATCGTGATTGCCCGGAATGCCGAGCAGCACGCGGTCGCGTCCGTCGCCCAACCGTTCCAGCGCTCGATTGAACGGCACGACGACGCGATTGTTGATTTCTTCGACGGTGGCCACCGGATAGGCGGTATCGCCGCCGAACAAGAGGATATCGCCGCGCGGCGCCTGGAGCCGCGCGCCGGGACTATCGGGGTCCGGCAGCGAGTAGCTCCGAAACAGCATCTGTGCGATCGCGCTGCTCACCGACACGTCGTCGCCGGTGTCGGCGATGAAGTCGATCCAGACGTCGCGGCCGAGGCTCGACACCAGATCGCCACGCCAATCCTCGGCGCCCAGGCGGCGCGCGATGCGAGCGCCGAGCTCGGCCGGCGTGTCCGGCGTCATCCAGTCGCGCGAGTCGACGTCCTCGGTCGCGATCGCGGCGGCTACGAAGTGCCGCAAGTGACCCCAGAACGAGCGCAGTCCGAACCAAACCACGCCGCGCGGTGAGTGCTTGCCCCGATGAAAGCGCCTGCGCGGGTGGTCTCGCGGGGCCGGTTCCGGCGCGTATTCGTGGGGAAGGTCGGAAAGCATCGCAACGACCCCGTCGAACCGGGGGACGGCCGAGAACCCTAGTACACCCGCTCCGCGGCGAGGACGCGCCCGCGGCGGAGCCGGCAATCCGCTCTCCGCGGCGCTCCGGTGAGCTCCCGCAAACCTCAGAGCGCCGTCACCAAGAGCGAAACGCGGACGAGGGGACCCCGCAGCGCCAGATCGCCCAGCGACTGCGGAGCCCCGCGCTCCGGTGCGCCGGCGTCCTCGGGAGCGGTAAACTCCAGGTCGGCGCTCGACGACCAGCCGTAACCGCCCTCGACCGAGACCCAGCCGCGCGCCGAGCGGCGCGCGCCGTCCGGATTGCCGAAGGCTTCGAAGGCGACGCCCCCGACGGCGTCGCCCGAGAAGAGCCATTCCGACGCTTCGAGCCGCGTCGAGCCCGCGACCTGGTTCTCGAGCGAAGCGAGCGCGAGCACGGCTCCCGGAGTCAGTCGCGCGAACGCGTAGAACCGATGCAGGAAGTGGTAGCGCGCCTCCGGACCGAGCGCGAAGCGATGGACGAAAAGCTCGGTCTCTTCGCCGCGCGCCTGGCTCGAGCGACCCGCGAAATCCCAGAGAGCGAGGGCGGCGACGCTGAAGCGCCCGTTCACGTAAACCACGCGGCCGAGCCCCACCGACAGTTGTGCGAGCAGATCGTCCTCGGAGTACGGATCGAAGCCGGCATGGGGGTTCGAACCGAAGCGCGCACCGAGCAGGGCAAACCAGTTTTGCTGGTGGCCGCCGAGAGGCGTCGCCGACCAATCGAGGTCCGGGGCGACGTCCATGTCGAAGGGAGACGCGGAGCCCGGCGCCGAGGGATCGCCAGGAGCCGGGGCGCCCAGCGCCGGGACGGGAGCCGCCGAAGCAGCCGGCGGCGCGAGTACTTCGGTGGACTCGTTCGGCGGGATCGCTTCGGCGGCCACGGGCGGGACGGCTGGCGCCGGAGCCGCGGCGGGACCCGTTTCCGGAGCGATCGATTCGGACGCAGGGGGGAGTGACGCGGGAGCTTCGGGTTCGGGGTCCGTGCTGGACGCCGGCTCGGGCGCCCCGGCTGGAGCGGAGGCCGGCGCTTGGGCGTGTGCCACCGCCGAAAACCAGGACAGCGCGGCGAAAAGCAGACTGGCGTGCGAGCGGCTCATCTCAAACCTCCGAGCAAGAGGCCTCCGTAGAAGCGCGTGACGGCGGAGTCCGGCGCGTCCGCGCCGAGCACCGTGACAGCGAGCGTGCCGGGCGAGCTCGAACGGTCGCTGCCGTGCAGCACGAGCGCGGCGCGGCCTCCGTCCCCGCGTTCGATGTCGTACACGGCCGAAACCGGCGGGCTCACGCTGAGCGGGATCGGGTCGAGATCGTCTTCGAAGCGAATGCTGGCGAAGCGCTCCGACGGCGTGTTTGCGTTGAACGCCCAGGCGCGCATTCCGTCCGGAGATACGTTCACCGAAAAGCCGGAACCTTCCGTTTGCATCGGAGACGTCTCGCGCTTGGCGAGATCGAGAACGTAGAATTGCCCGGCGTTCGAGCTCTCCAAGATCTTCATGTGGCCGAAGCGGCTGCCCGGGACGTCGATGACTCGCGAGATCGACACCGGGAGATCGATCGGGTCCACGCTTTGAAACGACGTGCCGCGCATGCTGCCGAGCGACCAGAACGCGGCGCCCGCCTCGCGATCGCTCCAGAGCAGCGCGACGTCGCTGCTCTCCGGTTCGGCCACGACGTCCGTGGTGACCCGCGTCAAACGCGTGTAGGCCGCGTCGAAAGCGACGAACTGCACGAGCGTCGTTGCCGGATCGATCAGCGCGGCGCGGCGCTGGCTGCCGATCAGCGCCACGAGGCGCACGCCGCCGTCCGTATGGACGAACTCGATGAAGTCGGGCACACCGCCGACGCCTACGATGTTGATCGTGGTCGTGAAATCGGCGTCGCTGCCGGTCGACGGCGGCGCGAGCTCCAGAAGCACGACATCCGACTGATTTTCGAGTCGCACCGCGAGCCTGGCGTCGGTGACGACGTCCGGATCGCCGTCGTCGAAAACGACCTGCGCCGGCTTCGCAAACGAGGTTTCGTCGGAGCCGCCGACGGCCGGCATCCGCACCGTAACCTCGTCGCGATCGAGGCGTTCGAGGTCGACCAGGGCCAGATCTTGCTCGGTCGACGCGACCAAAAAGCGGCGCGCGGGCCCCTCGGGTACCGCGAGCTCGTCCGTGAAAATCAGCGACTGGGGCGTGCCGCCGAAGCTCCGCAGCGTGCGCGTCCTCGGCCAGGCGTCGCGATCGTCGTCGCTGAGATCGATGAGCGCGAGCTTGTTGGGGTTGTTGACGACGCTGCCCCCGTCGAACGCGGCGAGCCATTGCCCGGCCGGGTCGACCACGAGCTCGAGCAGCGGATCGGTGAGCGTGTAGCGGTGCACGATCTCGGGCTCCGCACCCCCGTCGAGGACCGTCAGGCTCGGCAGCTCGTCCTCGGGCTTGCGCCGCTCCTCCACACCGCGCGACAGCACGTAGAGCCGCTCCAGATCCGGCGAACGCTGGGCGGCCGCAACGTTGCGGCCGATCGAAAAGAAGCGGCTGACGACTTCATTTTCTTCCGGGGAGGTGAGCACGAGCGCCCGATTCAGCGGCTCGTCCAGAACCGCCACCGAGCCGGTGAGCCCGTAGCTCCGTGGGTTCGTTCCGACCTCGGCGTCCCACTCGTCGTCCCGGCCGCCGCAGGCCGCCACGAGGACGGCGAGAGGAAAAACCCAGCGAGTCTCGTGCATCATCTTTTCACTCCACGACCTTGACGGCCAGCTCGAAGCCCGTGAGCGTGCGCGCCTCCCCGGAGTCGAGGTCGACGAAAGTGATGCGACCCTCCGGGTGCTCCTGCGCGACGTACGCCTTGCGCGATTCCGCCACGATGCCGCTCGCGATCGGCGGGCTCGCCAGCGAAAGCGGATCGACTTGCAGTGTCGGAAGGCGCACCAAGTGCATGGCCGCGAACGGCGGACTATCGCTGCGAACGGTCACGACGGCGCGATCGCTGTCTGCTCCGGGCATGAAGGCCACCGAGTGGAGCGGCGCGTCGGTGGCCACGATCTTCGGCGCGCGCTCGACGTCGAGCGGAACGATGCTGAAGGCTCCGGGCTTGGTACTCGTCTCCACCGGAACCTGCTCGACCAGCGCGTTACGGCCGTCGGGCGCGTCCGATACGTTCTCGACCGGGCTATACCGTCACGGTGCGGTGATCGAGATAGGTCTCTCCCGCAGAACCGTCGACGATGGTGACGCGA
>DASWGX010000335.1:0-2715 GCA_036393455.1 Polyangiaceae bacterium | reverse complement strand
CTCGTCCTTTTCGATCCGGAGACGCTCGAAGAAGAGGTCGTGGAGTCGGACCCGGAAGGTCGGGTCGACCTCGGCTTTGCAGCGTTTTCCATCGCGACCGACGAGCTCGTGGCCACGGTATATCAGGACCAGAAGAAGCGGACGTATTACCGCGACGCCGCGACGCAGGCCGATCAGGAATTCCTCGAAGAAAAGCTCCCGGGCTCGGACGTCTCGGTGACGTCGGCAACGCTGGACGATCAGTCATGGCTCGTTCTGGCGAGCAGCGACGTCGACCCGGGTACGCTCTACCGCTTCGATCGGCGCACACGGCAGCTCGACCGCGAGTACCTGGTGCGCGAGCGCCTGCCGCGCGAGCACATGGCCGAGCTCACGCCCATCGAGTACCGCTCCTCCGACGAGCTTCCGATTCCCGCCTACCTCATGCTGCCGAAAGGGGCCGTGCCCAAACGGCTGCCGCTCGTCGTGTTACCGCACGGAGGCCCGAACGCCCGCGATACCTGGGGCTTCAAGAACCTCCCGCAGTTCTTGGCGAACCGAGGTTACGCGGTGCTGCTGCCCAATTTCCGCGGCTCGACCGGCTACGGCAAGGCGTTCTTGAACGCCGGCAACGCCGAGTGGGGCGACAAGATGCAGGACGACCTCAGCGCCGGCGTCCGCTACCTGGTGAAGGCCGGAACCGTGGAAGCCGAGCGCGTCGGTATCCTGGGGGGATCCTACGGCGGCTATGCCGTTCTCGCGGGCCTTGCCTTCACGCCGGAGCTGTACGCCGCCGGTGTGTCGATCGTCGGTCCCTCGAACCTCATCACCTTGCTCGAGTCGATTCCTCCCTACTGGGAGGCAGGGCGCATCCTGCTCTACACGCGGGTCGGCAATCCCTCGACGCCCGAAGGCCGCGCCAAGCTCGAACGCCAGTCGCCGCTTCACAGTGCGAACCGGATCCGCGCGTCGCTGCTCGTCGCCCAGGGAGCGAACGACCCTCGCGTCAAGAAGGCCGAATCCGAACAGATCGTCCGGGCCCTGCGCGATCACGACCTTCCCGTCGAATACCTTTTGGCCGAAGACGAAGGCCACGGCTTTGCACGCCCCATGAACAACATGGCCGTCTTCGCCGCCGTCGAGCGCTTTCTCGCAAAGCACCTGGGCGGGCGCTTTCAAGAAGACGCCCCGGAGGACGTCACGGCGCGTCTCGCGGAGCTCCGCGTCGATCCGGCGCTGCTCGTGTGAGCGGAGCCTCTCGTTCGCGAGCACGCCGCCACTTCGACTACCCCGCTTTCGTCACCAGCCGCTCGAGCGCAAGGTCCAGAAGGCCCAGAGTACGAAGGGCACGGTCAACGCCAGCATGGCCGTGCCGAGCACGAACAGGCTGAGGCGCATGCCGCGGCGCTGCGCCGCGCCGTCGATGCCGCGACAGGTCGAGAGATAGGCGCGCATGGCCACGCTCGGCACGCGTGCCGCGGAGAGAATGGGACCCCAGGCGCGGAACAAGCCCCGAGCAGCGATGCCTTGAACGACGCCGGCCGGCGACGTCAAAAGATCCCAACCGCACGCGTACAAGCCGAAGCGAAGCCCTTGCCGGTAGTGCGCCGCTCGCTCGCGCGTCCGCGCTCCCACTTCGAGGCACAGACCCCAGAGCGCGTGGAAGGTGACCATGGCGACGCTGGCGACGGCGAGCAGCGTCACGGCCAGCCACGCCGCGGTGGCATTCCCGAACATCAGACGCGTCCATTCGGGCGCGGCGAGCCAAGCGGCCAGAGCCGCCGTCACGACGAGCGAGCCGATGGCGACGCCCTCGGCGAGAAGAGCGAACGCGAAGGCTGGCACCAAGCGCCCCTCGGGAAGCGCTCCGAAGACGTGAGCCGGACGCGTGCTCGTCGCGAGCGCCGTGAGCCAGAGACGCTCGTGGAAGCTGCCCGCCGAACACTCCCAGGCAACGCCTTCACCGAGCGGCGCATCCGGCGCCGGAGGCGGACACCCGAGGCAATCCGCCAATCGGCAGGTGGCGCAGGTGACGGCGGGAGGCACCTCGCTTTCGACGCCGGCGGTCTCCTCTTGGGAAGGTGCACCCATTGGTTGGTTCGCGGTCGGTTCTAACGCCGAGCTCCGAGTGTAGCTTCCGAGCCGAAGGCGTTCACGTTCGCGCAAAAAAGACCCGGGGAGCTCCCGATTGAGGCCGGGCCAAACCCTTGCCACCGCCGTCTTCGACCGTCCGGCACACCGTGCTGCTGCGCCGAGCCGGCCCGACCGAACACCCTCGAGCCGACGCCCGTACCCCAACCACATAGGCCCACCCGGGCCCCGCCCACGCGCGGCCCCCATCGCCGATCAACGGTGCGTCCGCTCGCTGCCGAGGGAATCCCCCGGGGTCGCGCCGCGTAGTACGCCCGGGTTATCGACGGCTTTCACGGGAGACTTTGCGATGCTGTACGACCTCGAGCGAACACTAAAATCGGCGAGCGCGTGGGCGCTTGCCGCCGTATTGTCCGCGTGCGGCGGCGACGACGGCACGGGAGGCACCGGCACCGCGAGCGGTGCGGGGGGGACTACCGGCTCGGGCGGCACTACGAGCGGCTCGGCGGGGTCGAGCTCGAGCGCCGTGTCATCGACCGGCACCGGGGGTTCGGCGACCGCGTCGACCACCACCGGCTCCGGCGGAGTCGCGGCGTCGACGACGGGCACGGGCGGCGCCAGCACGACCACCGGCAGCGGCGGCGT
>DASWGX010000334.1:0-6300 GCA_036393455.1 Polyangiaceae bacterium | reverse complement strand
CCCAACAACGCACCCCGTAAGGGGTACGCTGCGCGTGGGGCCAAAGCCCCACTTACCCAACAGCCACTTGCAAACTTGACTCATTTTTCAACGCCGTCGCTCGTCAAGGGCTCTAGAGAGGTTCGTTCTCGTCGACGATGGCCGGGGAGTGGGCTAGTTAGCGGGCATGGACGCCGTGCGGCTTCGGCAGCTTCTCGAACAAATCCGAAGCGGGGAGCTCGACGTGGATCGCGCGCTTTCGGCGCTCCGGCATCTGCCGTATTCGGAGCTAGGCTACGCCCGCGTCGATCATCATCGCGCGTTGCGCCTGGGGCTGCCGGAGGTAGTGCTCGGGGAAAGCAAGACCGAGGAGCAGATAGTCGGGATCTCCAGGAGGCTCCTGGAGAGCGGCCAGCACGTCCTGGTGACGCGCGTCGACCCGGAAAAGGCGCGTGGTGTCCTCGCGGAGCTTCCGGACCTTTCTTACTCCCCGATGGCGCGCGTGCTGAGCTTCGAGAACGGGCCGGTGACCGAGCAGTCGGTCGATCCCGTCGCTATCGTAACGGCCGGAACGAGCGATCTCGGCGTCGCCGAGGAGGCGTCCGAAACGCTGCGCCTGGCGGGCATACGCTCGCGCAAGCTGATCGACGTTGGCGTAGCCGGTTTGCACCGGCTGCTGCCGGAGCTGGGCGAGCTCGCGCAGGCTCCGGTGGTGATCGTGGTCGCGGGAATGGAGGGCGCGCTGCCGAGCGTCATTGGCGGGCTCTTGGGCGCGCCGATTATCGCCGTCCCGACGTCCGTCGGCTACGGAGCGTCATTGGGCGGCCTGGCGGCGCTGCTCGGCATGCTGACCGGCTGCGCGTCGGGAGTGACGGTCGTCAACATCGACAACGGCTTCGGAGCGGCGGCGGCTGCCGCGCGTATCGTGCTTTCCCGGCGGCGAGACGTCGCCAGCGAAGAAGCAGCGGCCCCATGACCCGAGACGACGAGGTGTCCGGCGCGGAGCACGAGCACGAGCACGACCATGCTCGGCATTCCCACCACGATGCGGAAGCGCACGGCGGCCACGCTCACCACCAGCACCATCATCACGAGCACGAGCGCGAGCACGAGCACCGACAGCGTTCTGCAGCGGACCGGGCTAAGGGCGGATACGCCGCGTTCGGCGGCGAGAGGCGCCGGCTCGAGCCGGCGGAGCTCGCGGCGCGACAGGCGGGGCAGGGTGGGGCCATCACGGCGGGTGGGGCGAGCGGCAAGACCCTGTTCATCGACGCCTTCAGTGGCGTGGCGGGGGACATGCTGGTCGCAGCTCTGCTCGATCTCGGTGTACCGTGGTCGGTCGTCGAGGATGCCGTGGCGGCGCTCGGCATGGACGGTTATCACCTCTCGTTGAGCTCCGGGTACGCCGGCGCGATCGGCGCGCTCGGGTTCGACGTTCACGTCGACCCGAGGCAGCCGCAACGGACTTACGCCAACATCGAGGGCTTGCTTCTGGCTTCGAACCTCGATGATGCAACGAGGCGGCTGGCAGGGCGCATTTTCCTCCGGCTCGCGCAGGCGGAGGCGGAGGTGCACCGCATCGCGCTCGAGGACGTACACTTTCACGAGGTCGGTGCAGTGGATGCGATCGCCGATATCGTCGGTGCCGCGGCCTGCTTCACGCATCTCGGCGCGCGCGTCGTCGGTTCGGCGCTGCCGCTCGGCCGCGGCTTCGTCGAGTGCCAGCACGGCATTTTGCCGCTGCCCGCCCCGGCGACGGTGAACGCGCTGCGCGGCGTTCCCACCTACGCCGCGGAGGTGGAAGCGGAGCTCGTGACCCCGACCGGAGCGGCAGTCGTCGCTACGGTGTGCGAGGGGTTCGTCTCGTGGCCGTCGCTCGCGCCCGAGCGCGTAGGCTTCGGGCTCGGCACACGCCGCCTGCCCGATCGCCCCAACGCGCTGCGCGTCGTTCTCGGCAATGAGACGCGGAGCGGCGCGGAAGAAACCGGGACCCATGTCCTCATCGAGGCAAACGTCGACGACATGACCGGGGAGCTCGCCGCGCACTGTCTGAGAGCCGTGCTCGACGCCGGGGCTCTCGACGCCTGGGCGGTGCCGATCGTGATGAAGAAGGGTCGGCCGGGACTCGTGCTTTCGGTGCTCTGCGCCCGCGCCGTGGCGCCGCAGCTGAGCCGCGTCTTGTTGCGGGAGTCGAGCAGCCTCGGCGTGAGGAGAACGCCGGTTTCCCGCGACGAGCTGCCGCGCGAAGTGGTCGACGTCGAGACTCCCTATGGAGTGGTACCGGTCAAGGTAGCCGGTGTGGGCTCCGCCCACGTGAAGCCGGAATTCGAGGTCTGCGCCCGGCTCGCTCGCGCCGCGGAGGTGCCGCTCAGGCTCGTGCTCGAAGCCGCCACTTCGGCGGCTCGAGCGCGCCTCGGTGCGCGGGGCTGAAACGGCGCGGGGCTTGCGCGCGCCCTGCCGGTGCCCGCTTTCGCTCGCTCCGAGAGCTGGGGAAGCTAGTCTGGACGCTCGAGCGAAAAGCCGGACGCTTCCCATTCGAGCACGCCGCCCTCGAGGAAGGACAGCGCGATCCCCTGCTCGTTCAGCCGTTCCGAAAGCTCCTTCGCCTTGTCGCCCCCGCGGCAGTAGAGCACCGGAGCGCCTCCCAGCATGTGCAGCTCCGCCAGGCGGTTCTCGATCTCTTCGAGCGGCATGTTGGCTGCACCCGCGATGTGCGCGCGCTGGAACACCGGAGGCTCGCGCACGTCGACCAGCGATATCTGCCCGCGCCGCAGGAGCTCCGCGACTTCTTTCGCCTTGAGAGCGCCTCGGGCTCGGGGCAGGAACGGCTCGAGCATTTCCCGGAGCTGAGCCCGCTGCAGCGCGCCCTCCTGACCGCCGACCGGACGGCCCTGCGCGAACACGAAAAACGTCGGCACCGAGCGAACGCCCATTTCACGCGCAATGAGCGGCGAGCGATCGATGTCGATCGTCGCGATTTTCGCCTTGCCCTCGAGCTCTCGGGAGAGCGCCTCGAGCTCTGGAGCTACCGTCTTGCAGGGACCGCACCACTCGGCGCCGAACTCGAGCAATACGGGTAGCTCCGTGCGTAAGACTTCTTGCTCGAAGTTCGCTTCCGTCACTGAGACGATGGCCATGGCGAACCTCTAGCGACGCCGCGCGGAGTGCGCAAGCGGGATGCCAGCTGCTCCGCGAGACCGCGCAGGACCGCGTGCACGGCCAGGGTGCTGAGGCCGGCGAGCGCGACCGGGGCGAAGTGGACAGCTCGAAGGCCGGCGAGCGCGGACCCGAGCGCGCGACCCCAGGTCGGCGCGTCGGCGACCGAGCCCAGCCCGGACACAGCCAGGGCGGCATCGAGGACGCAGACCTCCGCAAACACGAGCGCGCCCGCCACGGGCAGCGGCGCCATCACGGCGCGCCACACGCCGAGGCGCGGTCCGCGGCCGTGCTGGTCGGCCGTGGCGAGTTCGAGCACCCGCTGCTCTTCATCGAGTGACAAGAGCTCTCCGCGCACCAGACGCGCGACCCAGATCGATTCGATGGCGGCAAGGACGGCGAGCACGACCACGAAGCTCCCTTTCCCGCCAGTCCACGCCGCGGGCAGGAGCGCAGCGCTCGGAAGCGCCGCGGCGAGCTCGACGAAAAAGAGCAGCGCGCCGTCGTAGAGCCGCACGAGGCCCGCCGCGATGCGTCCCGCAACGGCGCCCGCCGCGAGCGCCGTAGCCGTGACGGCCGTCGCGAGCAGCAGGGTGGGCAGTGTGCCTGCGCAAGCCAGAGCGAGCGCCGAGGCGTCGCGCTCCGCGCCCGCGCCGGACAGCATCGCCACGCCTCCGGCGGCGCATTCCGCGATCAAGAAGCCGGCGCCGAGCTTGCTCCAGCGGGTTCGCGCGTTCCGTGAGGGAAGGCGGGTCATCCAGCGGCCCGATGCTGCAGCGCCCGGCGACACGGTTCGCTCACCAATGACAGGACCGCGTCGCCGACCAGCGCGCAGAGTCCGGCGCCGAAGGCAGAAAGCAAGGTGAGCGCCATGAGCCAGCTCACGTCGCCGTCCTGGAGCGCGACGAGCGTCGTCCGTCCAAGCCCGCGCAAATCGAGCACGAGCTCGGCTGCGAGCGCCATCAGCGCGACTGCCGGCAGCGCCGCACCCCAGCCCGAGATGGCGGCCGCGCCCGTCTCCCGCAAAAGCCGCGCGGTGCGGCTGCGAGCCGGCCACGAGCGCGCCCGTGCCGGATGGGCGCCGAGCCACGCGCGAACACGGCCGAGCTCCACGCTGGCGTGCTTCGCGGCGCCCGCGACGAGCATCGCCAGGGCCCCGGCGGCGAGCCGGACGCCGCTCGGCGCGAGAGAAAGCGCGAGCCACGCGGCAACCGGAGTGGCGGCGAGGACGAGCCCGAGCGCGAGCCAGCTTGCGGCGCGCCGGGCGTGTCCGAGCCGCGCCCCGAGCAGTACCCCGAGCAGCCCGCCGAAAAGCCCCGCGACGATGAGCACGCCCGTCGTCAGGGACCGAGCTTTGAGCACTTCGAGCACCGGCGTGCCATCGCGCAGCATACCCAGGCGATGGCGAACGGCTTGGGTCGCCCATTCGCCGTATCGAGTCTGGCGCACCATGGCCGCGACGCGCTCGGCGCCGTCGAGCGACGAGAACTCGTGACGATGCCGGGCCCACCATCGATGCCAGGCCAAGACGAGCCGGTTCGCGCTTTCGAACGAGTCCGTTGGTTCGACGGTCCAGTCGTGGCTCGTGATGTGGGAAAGGAGCGGGGTGATGCGCGCCGCGCGCTCGAGGTCGTTGCGATCTTCGACGCGCTCGAGCGCGGCCATCAGCGCGGGCAGCGCGAAAGTGTCGAGCTCCATCAGGTCGTCGCGGCGCAGGTCGAGGTGGCGCCGGGCGAGGCGGTTGACGAGCCGGCGTGCCACCGCGGCGCGGAAGTCGAGGTTTCTGTCCTGCCAGAAACGCGTCCAGAAAACGACCGCGGCTTCGGGCTGCGCCGGAGCTTCGACACCCGCGACGCCCATGCGCTTGGCGATGGGCAGGAGCGCTACCGCGACGCGTCCGCGTTGCTTCGGAGAGAGTCCGTCGAGACGTGGCAGGACGTAAGGCAAGCCGGCGCCGCCGATCCGGACCAGCGTCAGGGCGGAGTCGCCCTGTTCGGCGCGCGCGCTATCGGCGAGCAGGTCGTCCAGGGCCGCGGCGGCGACGGACTCGACGCTTGCGGGAGCGAAATTGAAAAACATCGGCAGCGTGCGGTGCGACACGGGGGCGTGCTCGCGTGCTCCGGTCAGGCGCGACGCCAGCACGAACGTCACGAGCGAGAGCGCGAACAGGGCTGGAGGCAGCCACAGCAGGCGCCGTACTGCTTCGCGGAGCGTCATGGGCGCTCGGATTCAGCGCAAGAGGACGAACCCGGCGGCGGCGACCAGCACCATTGCGCCGAGCACCATGAAGCCCACCACCGAAGGAGCGAGGCCCGTCGTCGGAATCTGCACCGGCTCGTCTTCGAGGCCGTAAAGCTGCGCGGTGGGGTTTCCGTCGTTCGGCGTAATTTCGGGCGCGCGGCTCGGTAGCACTGCTTCGAGACTCACCGCTTCGAGCCCGACCATGGTGTGGCCCACCTTGAGCCGGCTCGAAGGCTCGCTCGGTTGCTCGGGCGGGATCGAGGCTTCGCCGGTCAGAGGCACCTGCAGCACGTGCTGCTGGCTGTCGGCTGTCTCGGGGAGCGGATACTTCTGGTAGTGGAGCTCGTCCGCGGTTTCTGCCTCGGCGAGCCCCGCGTCGAAGCGAACCACGATCACGGTGATATTGTCGTGTCCTCCCGCGGCGTTCGCGCGCTCGGTCAGCGCCGCGCACGCCTCCAGCGGGTCCTCGACGTTGAGCAGGACTTCCCGAATCTCCTCGGCTCGAATCATGCCCGACAGGCCGTCCGAGCAGACCAGCAAGGCGTCTCCCAGACGAAGGTCCGCGTAAGTGAGATCGACCTGGACTGTCTCCGCCGTGCCGAGCGCTTGGAGAATGATGTTGTTGTGTTCGAAGGTCTCGGCTTCCTCCTCGGTGAGCTGGCCCGCCTCGATCAGCTGGTTGACCAACGACTGGTCGCGGCTCACCTGCACCAGGTTCCCCTGCCGCAGAATGTACGCCCGGCTGTCGCCGACCTGGGCAACGAACAGGCGAGCGTCGATCATCGCCGCGATGGTGGCGGTCGTCCCCATGCCGCGACGCGTGCGGTCGGCGCGAGCCGCGCCGAAGATGCGAGCGCCTGCTTCCTCGACTGCTTGAACGAGCCGATGCGCGAGGTCGTCGCGGTCCTTCGGCGCCTCGCCGTC
>DASWGX010000333.1:0-11939 GCA_036393455.1 Polyangiaceae bacterium | reverse complement strand
CAGCGACGAGCCGGAGCGCGACACCGGAAGGATCTTGTGCTTCTCGCAGACGTCCTGACTGACGAGCTTGATGACCGTGGCGTCGATCTCGTAGTCGTCGAGGTTTATCGCCGGCAGGCGGTACTGCGTGCTCAGGAAGTTCGTGATCTCGCCGTCGGAGACGTACCCGAGACGCGCGAGCGTATAACCGAGGTTTTGCCCCGAGCGCTTCTGTTCGTCCTGTGCTTGACGGAGCTGCTGCAAACTGATGAGCTTTTCGCGTACGAGCAACTCACCGAGACGGTTGGACGAGCTCATGGGCTTATCGACGAGCGCTCCGCGGCGTCCGAAGCGAGCGCGCAGGATAGCAGGTCCGTCGCCGCCATGGGCTCTTGCCGGCGCGTGCGCACGAGCCGGCCAGGCGTGTGGAATCGACGTCGAGCGTTGAGTGCATTCATGCTTGGTCCGGTATGGACGGCACAACGCCGCCCCGTTCAGAGGGTCGCCCGTTCAGGCTCGACCCAGGTCCGGTCCATGCGTCACGCCGCGCCGCCGCGCGGGGCCGGCGGTTCGCCCGGCCGTGGGGAGTCGGCTCCGTGTTTTGGCCTGGAAAAGGCGGCCCGGCGAGCTCACTTGACGCTTGCTGGGCAGGCCCAATACTAGGCGGACAATTGTCACATCGGAATACGTGACTTTTCGAACCGCCTGCCGCTGAGAATGAGCCGAGACCCCATCATGGCCAAGACCTACACCGATCTGATCGCCGAAGTAAGGGACTCCGTCCGCATCGTTTCGCTGGAGGAGCTGAAACGAAAACTCGATGCACGCGAGCAGGTGCCAACACTGGTGGACGTTCGCGAAAAGGACGAGTTTCGCGGCGGCTTCATTCCCGGTGCGATCAACATTCCCCGCGGCTTCCTCGAGATGCAGGCCGAGCAGAAGCTGCCGGACAAGCGAGTGGACATCGTCGTCTATTGCGCGGGCGGGACGCGCAGCGCCTTCGCGGCCAAGACGCTTTCGGAGCTCGGCTACGAGAACGTGACCAGCGCGAACCCGGGCTTCGTTCGCTGGAAGGATTTGGGTTTCCCCGTCGAAGAGCCGCATCGCTTCAGCGACGCACAGCTCGAAAGATATTCGCGGCATCTGCTGTTGCCGGAGGTCGGCGAAGCCGGGCAGGCCAAGCTGCTCGGTGCGCGCGTGCTGCTGCTCGGCGCGGGCGGGCTCGGAGCGCCGGCGTCGTTGTATCTGGCGGCGGCGGGTGTTGGTACGCTCGGTCTGGTGGACGCCGACGTGGTGGACGCGTCGAATCTGCAGCGTCAGATCGTGCACGCGACGTCACGGCTCGGCATGCCGAAGGTCGACAGTGCCGAAAAGGCGCTGACCGATCTCAATCCAGACGTGAAGATCGTCAAGTTCCGGGAACGGCTCTTGAGCGACAACGTCGATCGAATTTTCGGTGAAGGCTGGGACGCGATCATCGACGGCTGCGACAATTTCCCCACGCGCTACCTCGTGAACGATGCCTCGCTCTTTCACAAGATCCCCGTCATTCACGGGTCCATTTTCCGCTTCGACGGCCAAGTGACGACCTTCATGCCGTGGCAGGGGCCCTGCTATCGTTGCCTTTACCCCGAGCCGCCTCCGCCGCACCTGGCGCCCTCTTGCGCCGAGGCCGGCGTGCTGGGGATTCTGCCGGGCATCATCGGGACGCTTCAGGCGACCGAAGCCATCAAGCTCATCCTGGGGCGCGGCGAGCCGCTGGTGGGCAGGCTCCTGATGTACGATTCGCTCGCGATGAGCTTCCGGGTCCTCAAAGCGCGTCGCGACAAGTCGTGTCCCGCGTGCGGCGAAAGCCCCACCATCAAGGGCTACATAGACTACGAGGGCTTCTGCGCCGGCGGTCCGGCGAGCGCCGCCGCGGAGTAACAGCGCGAATCCACCGGCTGCCAGGCCGGTCCCGCGCGCGCTTCCTCGTGAAGAACGAAACGTAAGCAAACGTCTCGCTTCTCGTTCCCCAAATGGCCGGCGCTGACCTATCCTGCGCCGGCCGATGAGCGCAAAACACTCGCGTCGTGCGACTTTGCCCACCGAGAACCCAGAAAGCGAGAGAGAAGGATGTCCCAGTTTCGTAGAGCAGTGAGCGCGCTGGCGCCGTGGTCGTTCCTCCTGGCCGCTTGCGGCGGCGACGACAAGGAAGCCAACACCGGGCAACCGGCGCCCGTTCAGTGTCCGCCGGGTCAATACTTCGACGGCCAGTATTGTCAGATAGCGCAGCCGGCAGGAGCGGCTCCGACGGCGACCGCGCCGGCGCCCACTGCGACGGCGCCCGCCGGCACCGCGCCTCCGGCCGGGCCGATCGCGGTGGGGCAAGCGGGTCCGCAAGCGACGCCGCTGGATCCAACGATGGCTCAGACCGTGACTACCTTGCTTGGTCCGCTCGCGCAGCAGTCCGCGCCGGCGGGCGCGAAGCCCGTGGGCAGCGCTATCGCCGGACAGTTCCAACAGGGCCAGTCGCTGGAGCAGCAAGTGCAGATGCAGCCGGGCAAGTGTTACACGGTCGTCGGCGCCGGCCTGCCGCCGGTGCAGAACCTCGACATCCAGTTCCTTCCCATGGTACCGATTCCCGGCATTGCCGCGCCGGTGATCGCTCAAGACCAGACGGTCGCTCCCAACGCGGTCGTGGGTGAAAAGGACGGCTGTTTCAAATGGCCGATGCCGGTGGCCGGCCCGATGAAGATCGTCGTGACGGTCTCGCAGGGCTCTGGCGTTGCGGCCGCTCAGGTCTACGAAAAGTGAGGATTGTCCCGCGCGCCGAGATCCCTCGCGCTCCGTAGGGTCTCGGGGGCGCGCCGGCTCCGCCGGCTTAGGAGAAGTGAGGGCGCGTCAGCTCCCGCGACATTCGCGCGGGCGGGTCGCTGGGCCGTGCGGTGGCCGGAAAGAACTCCGGCCAATTGCGGCTGAGCCCGGCTCCGCGCCGGCGCGCGAGCTCCCAGTCCGTACCCCATACGCTGACGGCGAACGCCGTCGTGGCGAGTGCGAGCCCCGCCACGACGTCGATGATGTAGTGCCAGCGCAAGAACATCGTCGCTACGATGATGTTCGCCGTGAAGGGCACGACCAAAACCCAGCTGTAACGAAACGGGAATACGTGCCGGTTGCGGTACGAAAAAAGCGCGATGAACGTAGGCGCCGCCGTGTGGAGCGAGGGGAAAATGTCCTTCTGTGCACCGCCCGAGGCGACCGTGGCCATCACCATGTCCACCCAGGCGCCGTCGGGGAACACGTGCTGGAACTCGTCGGCCATCACTCGGTACGGCCCCCATCCCGGCACCAGCATGTAGATGATGTGCCCGACGCAAAAAATGGTGAGCACGCCGAGGCAGAACTCGCCGAGAATGCGCTCGTGCCGCGCGAAGAACAGCAAACCGAGCACGTGCACGGCGAGCAGGAAAAAGTAACCGAAGTAGAAGAACGCGAACCACTCCGTCGTCGCCGCGGTCACCCACGAGTCCATGCTGAGAGCGGGCTCGAAGCCGAACAAGCCGAGGTCGATTGCGTAGAGCTCTTGGTCGAGGGACGACGAATTGACGAGCGGCAGGAAGTTGGCGAACAAGAAATAGCTGAGCTGCACCGTGCCGTAGATAGCGAGCCGGTACAGCAGGGGAGCACCGAACGGGTGTCGCACGATGCCGCTCCTGACCAAAAAGACGCTGCTTGCGACCCAGGCGAAGAGCGGGAGCGCCATCATCAGGCAGGCGGCGCGTGCAGAGCGCGTCGGCGCGCTCAGAGCGGCCACGTTCAGCGCCGCAGCGTAGCCGATCACCAGGTAGTCGTGCAGCGAGAACTCGCGTATCGCCCGTCTGAGGATGCCGAGGGGCCGGCGCACCGCCGGCGTGCCGGAACTGGAGGCGGGGAGTCCGCTCATGGTGAGGCTCCAGCTGAGATTACCACGCTCCGCCGTCCGTCCAGCGCGTAGCAGGCTACGCAGACGGTGCGTTCGAGCGAGTCACCGTTCCATACGGTCTTTCGTCCGTAGGGCCAGGCCGTCCTCGCGCAGGGCATCCGGAAGCTCGGCTTCCACGCGCACTCTCGCCGGCAAGCGCGCTCGATACGCCACATCCCCGTCATCCGTTACGCGTGCGAAAACCTGATCGTCGACGTTCAGCGCGGCGAGCAGCGTCTCGGTCTCGGCCGTCGGCAAGCCCAGAACACGGGCGAGCTCCGATGATGTGAATTCCCGATCGACGCCCTCGAGGACGTCACGGGCTCCGGAGCGCCACGCTTCGCCGAGCGCCGAGGCGATGCTCTGCGTACGACGCCGCGCCTTCAGGGCGCACCACAGTCCGCCGAGGGCGGGTGCCGCGAGCAAGAGCGCGGAAAGTGTCGTCGCGAGCGCGCCCGCCGACGTCGCCCAGAGTACGAACAGCGTGATCGTGATCGCAAAGGCTGCAAAGCCGAGCAGCGCTAGGCTGGCGGCGCGCCACGCGACGCGTTCGCGACGCGATCGTTGCGCCAAGCGCAGCGCCTCCTCGGTCCGCGGACCGAGGAGCGCCGCCGGAGCGTTCAGCGCAACGCGTGGTCCGCCGCAGATTCGGCAGCGGTATCGGAGCTCGCGGTGAGGCTCGGTGCCTGCCTCGTTGTTGCAGTGCGGGCAGCGTTCGCTCGGACCTGCCACGTCACGGCGTCTAGCCCGGCTGATGGTCATTGTCCATCGCGCAACACCCATGGTGAATCTTTCCCGGAGGGACGCGCGGGCGCCTTGTCGGCCCAATGACCGATCGGTGCCGGCTCCGATCGGCTGCGCTTCACCGGCTTCACGCACCCGGGTCACGCTGTCCGATGATAGCCTCTCGCGCGCCATGGCCCTCCCGGTCAAAAAGAGTCTGGCTGCGTTCGCTGTCGCTCTCGTGTGTTCGGTGCCGGCGATCGCTTCGGCGACGCTCGGTGTGTACGCCTCGAAGACCAAGAACCAGCCGGTCAGTCATTCCACGCACGTCGCCTTGATGAAAAAGGGCTCCGACACCGTGGTCACGGTGATGCCGGACTACCAGGGCGAGCTCGAGCCGTTTGCGTGGGTCATGGTGGTTCCAGAGGACGTCAGTGCCGATCGGGTCAGGACGCTCAAGCGCGAGTTCGTGAGCCGGCTCGATCAGCTGAGCGCTCCGCGGTTCCACGAATGGTGGGAGATGGCTCCGTGCGAAGAGGGCGAGCCGGTGCAGGATTGGGAACGTTCTCTCAAGGCTTCGGCTGATACGGCCTTTCTCGGAGGCATGAACTTCGGCGACGGTAAGAAGGTCGCCAAGGAGCTGTCGCTCGACGTCGACCCGCAGGAAAAGGAAGGAGAGTACACGATTACGGTGCTCGAGCCGGACGCGGGCGTACTCTCGTGGCTGGCGGAGAAGGGCTATAGAGTGCCGTCGAACGCGGCGGCGGAGCTCGAAAAGCACTTCAAGAGCGGCAAGCGCGCCCTGGTGGCGGAGGTCGATCCCAATCGAATCGAGCTCATCGGGGGCGACCGCGCGCAGCTCTCGCCCTTGCGCTTTTGGACCGAGCGTCCCTATGACGCCTTGCCGCTGCGCGCGGGCCTCGACAGCGGCGCCGAGCGCGAAGAGCTCATCGTGTACGTGCTGGATTCGAGAGAGCGCTACGAGGTGAAAAACTACAAGAACGTCTTCCCGCCGACGAACGTCAAGGTGGACTACGTCGTCAAGGAGCGGATGGGCGAGTTCTTCAACGGGCTGTACGATCTGATGCTCCAGCGGGACCCCAGGGCGTTCCTCAACGAGTTCGCCTGGGCGAGCACGGGCTGTGGGCAGCCGTGCGCTACCGAGCCCCTGATGATCCACGAGCTCGTGAGCTTGGGAGGCGACGTCTTCGAGCGGAACGTGCCCGACGAAGAGAAAAATCCCGAACCGCCGCCGCTCACGGACGAAGAGAAGGAGCGGCACAAGGCTTCGCTCGAAGGGAAGACTCCCAAGGAGAAGCGAGAGCTCGAAAAGCAGGTCGAAGAGGAACGCGAGACGGTGGCCGCCCGCAAGGCACTCGTGGAACGCCATCAGTACCTGGTGACGCGGCTTCACTATCGTTACGGCAAGGACAATCTCCCGTCCGATCCCAAGTTCGGTCCCGCCCCGGGCCCCGCAGAAGGCGGGATCGGAGTGCCGAAGGGGCCCGAGGGCGAGCTGCCGCGCGACGTGCGAGCATCGAAAGCAAACAAGCTGCAGGCGCGCTATTACTCGCTCCACCCGTCGAAGGTCGTCGTGGCTTGCGACACGCCCGAGCGCTGGCGCTGGGCGAAGGCGCCGCGCGAAGTGCGCATCTTACGCAGGGTATGGCAAGCCGACGATCTTGCCCGCAAGAGCCGTACGCAGATCAAGCCGGCCGAGGTGATTCGCACGCCGATCCCGTCGCTCGGGCTGACTCCGGTGGACAAGGATGCGGGGGCGGGCGACGCCGGTGTCGATGCGGGCGCCGCCGCCGAAACGGAGCCGTCCGACTGCAACTGCCGCGTGCCGGGGCGCGCGCTATCCGCGAGCTCGCCGCTGAGCCTCGGTGCGTTGTTCGTGCTGTTCGGATGGGTCGCCGCCCGCCGCTCGGCGAGAAACCGCGTTCAATCGCGCGCCGTCACGGCGCCGTCACGCCGGGCCGGCCGCGGGCGCTGAAGTACGCGCGCAGTACGTCGCGGGCGACTTCCTTGGCCTCGCGGCGCCACACGCGCGCGTTGCGCAAGAGAACGGCGACCACGATCTCCGGGCTCCTCGAGGGCGCGAAACCGGTGAACCAGCTCGTCGCCGGCGCTTCGGGCGCCGGCTTGAGCGTGCCGGTCTTGCCCGCGACGCGCAGGTTTCCGAAGTAGCCGTGGCCGTCCGCGTCGGTGAACGCCGGCCGCGCCGTGCCACTGTAAACCGTCACCTCCATCATCTGGATCAGGCGGTTCGCGGTGACCTGTCTCAGGGCGCGGCGAAGCTCGCGACGCTTCGGCGGCGCCGTCCAGGTGTCGGTCTTTTCGACGACGTGGATCTGGTTGTAGTAGCCGCGAGTAGCGATCGAAAGCGCCAAGTGCGCGGCTCCGACCGGGTTCAGCCAGCTATTTTCGAACCCGACGGCCGTTCGCGCGAATTCGAGATCGCCGAAAGGGACGTCGAGTCTGCCGAGATCGACGCCTAGCTCGAAGGGCAGCCGTGCGTTGAAGCCGAGGTGCTCTGCGGTTTCGACCAAGTCGTCACGCGCCAGGTGACGCGTCACGAGCTGCGCGTAGGCCGCGTTGCGACTGAAGCCCAGAGCCGAAAAAAACGGCGCGCAGTGCTGGTGGGCGTCGTTGGGAGGCTGGAGGTGACGCCGTTCGATACCTCGGTGTCCGCCGCTGCTGCATACCCTTTGGTTCAACGTGACGGGCGTGCGCTCGAGCAACGTCGCGGTGGTTACGAGCTTGAAGATGCTCGCGGCCGGCGCATCCGCTGAAAAAAGCGGTGGCGGGCCTCGGTAGTCCTCTCGCGTGAAGCTGGCGAAGACGCGCAGCTTGCCCGACGCCACATCGATGGCGACGACGGCGCCGGCGATCGGCCAGGCGCGCGCGAGCAACGACTCGGCGCTCCTCTGCAGGTCGAAGTCGAGGGTGAGCACCGCTTCGCCTCCGTCCTCGAGCGGCGCCCTTGCCTCCGCGCCCTTCCAGTGGATGCGCGACAGGTTGGGTGCCGGAGGGCGCGCCGCGCTGCCGAGCGACGGTTCGGGCCCGCAGAGCACGAGCGCCCCGGCCAGGACGACGGAAAGTGAGAGAACACCAGCGCGCGCCACGGTCCCTGGTTAGGCCATGCACTCCAGACGGCCAAAAAATGGTGCTTTCCGGCGGTCCGCCGTTGGATAATCGCTTCGATAAGCCAAACATCGAGAGGGATCGAAGTTGGCCTCGGTGGAGCGCACCGCCCTACGATCCTGGTCGCCCCCGGAGGTCACCATGGAACGTCGAATCGGCATGCGCGCTCGTACGGACTTCCCCGTCACCCTGCACAACGGAATGCTCACCGCACGCTGCCGCGTCATCGAGGTTTCCCCGAGCGGGATCATCGTCGATCGGGGTCACCCTGTGCTGGTCCGTGACACGCCGCTCGTCCTCAGCTTGGTGCTCAGATTGCCCGAGCGCCTGAGGCCGCTCAGGGCGCTGGCACGTCCGATCCGCAATTTCGGCAGTCAGCAGGCACTCAAGTTCATTCGCATCTCCGACGTCGATCGGTTGACGTTGGCCGAGCACCTCGATCTCGTCAGGCGCCGCGGTCGGAGGCCGAATTGAAGCCTGCGGCAAGCCGTCTCCGGCAGCGCCGGCGCTTGCTCGCGGAAGGCGCGCGGCGCGGCACGACTTTGCTCGGCCTCGCGCTCGGCCTCGCGCTCGGCCTTGCAGCGGTCGGTTGCGTGAGCCGGTCCGAATACGATCGCGCTCGGACGTCTGCCGAGGCAGAGCGAGAAGCGGCGCGGCACGTATCGGCGCGAGCCCACGCGGCGTCGCGACGCGTCGAGGCGCTCCGCGCCAAGCTCGAACGAGCTCGCGTCGCGCTCGAGCAAGCGAACCTTGCGCGCGCACAGTCGAAGCTCGACGGACAGATCGCGAGCAAGCATTATCAGGCGTCGAGCGAGATCGTCACGCAGTTGCGGGAGGAGCTCGGCCGAGCCGGCGGTCATCTGCGAGTTTTCTCGGAGCAGAAGCGCGAGCTCGCGGAGCTGCTCGAGCAGGCCGAAGCACGCGCGAAGCTCGTCGCGGAGGCCGACCGCCGCATGGACTTCATCGCCGCCGGCGCTCGTGAGGTTGCTCTCTCGATGCCCGAGCTCTTGCAAGCGCAGGTGCTCGTGCTTTCGGCGCGTGGCGGGAAGCTTTTCCTCGCAGCGCGCAGCACGGATCTCTGGCTCGGACAAGAGGCCACCTTGTCGCCCGAGGGGACGGCACTGGTTCGGGGCCTCGCGGAGCTCGCCGCGCGCGAGCGCGACCTTGTTTTCGAAATCGGACCCGGCGCGCGCGCGAGTCGAGCCACCTCGGAGCGGCGCCAGGCGTTCCGTGACACGTTGATGGCGCAAGGGGTCAGCGCGGCGCGGATCGCGCTCGTCGCCGAGGATACCGAGGCGTCCCACGACGTCGGAGCGCCGAGCGGAAGTGATGAAGAGCCTGGTGCGGTCAACGCGGGCGCCGGCCAGGGCTCCTCCGACCTCGCCCTGCCCGATGGGGAGGCGCCCGACTTCGGGACGGGGAACGAGCGCCTCGAAATTGCGTTGATCAGAGCCGGAAGCTGACCTTCGCGGGCCAGGAGCCCGGCGACGGAAACGTTGCGCCCTTGAGCGTCGCGGCCAGGCAGTCCGCGGCGTCTTCGCCGGCCTCGTCGTCCGCCGCGATACCCGCGGCCAGCACGGACCCGTCGGTGTCGACGTACATCGTCGCGGTGACGGAGCCGAGCGAGCCGTTGCCGCAATCGCCGAGCTCTTCTTTGAGCTCGCCCAGCGCGTCGTCCAGCATCTCGTCGGACCACGGCGTGGGTGGCCGCACGTCGCTCGGCGGATCGAATTCGAACGACTTTCGCGCCAGGCCCACGTCTCCGCCGACCGGCTTCGGCCAGTCGCGCGCCCTGAGCGCGCTCAACATGCACTTCTCGGTTTCTCGATCGCCAAGTGTGCTCTGCTCGACGAAAGCGTGACTCAGACGACCGCTCAGATCGATCTTGACGAGAAAGCTGACCGAGCCGCCCAGGAACTCGACGCGCTCTGCGCCGTCGTTCAGGCACCTCTCGAGGTCGCCCAGCGTGGTCGTGAAGGTTTCGTCGACCTTTTCCTGGTTCAACCCGCCGATTTCCCCGGAAACCTCGAGGCCCGGAATCACGTCCGGCACTTCCCCTTCTTCGGAAGCGTCGTCCGCGCTCTTTGCTTCGCGGCTCGCGCCGCCGCACGCGCTCACCGCAGCTACCGAGGCCGCGAAGGCCCATATCGCGTAGCCAGTCCGAAAGTCCAAGACGCCCATCGTCGCCGACCCTTACCTCGAAGCTCGCTCGCGAACAACGCTCGCGCACGGACGATCTCAACGGCCCTTCCCGCTGAAAATTTCCTCGCCGTGGTTTACCAGCTCGACCACGCCTCGAAGCTCGCGCAGCCGGGCCCGCAAGGCCGGCTTCGGGTGGACGACGACGGGCTGCTCGGCCTCCGCCAGCATCTCGAAGTCGAAGTCGCTGTCCCCGAACACGGCGAGCCACGGGGTGCTCCCGACCGCGGCGCGGCCGGCGCGCACCTTGTCGGCGCCGTAGGGCAGGGGACTCGCAAGCTCGGGCAGCACGCGGCTCGAGTCGAGCCGGGGCCGGCCGGCGATGACGTCGTCGGGACCGAGGCCGAGCGCTTCGACCGCGGCTTCTACGGCGGGCTGCGGCGAAGCCGAGATCACGATGGCGCGAAGCCCGCGGGACGCCGCCCAGCCGAGCAGCTCCACGACGGACGGATTGTAACGGCTGGCAATCGTGCGAGCGCGCAGGACGTCACGCGAGAAATTCGCCCAGGCGTCGTAGTGCCAGCCGGCGTAGCACCAGACCATCATTTCCGTGACGGGCCGCTCGGCGAATTCGTTGCGAAGGTAGGCGCGATAGAGTCCGTCCGCGACGCTGGTCGGCGTGCCGCTGGCGTCGAAGCCGTGCGCGCTCGCCAGAGCGCGCAGCGCCTCGGCCGCGACATCCAGGATGAGCCCGCTCTTCACGGCGGCTTCGAACACCTCCTCGCCGACGTCGCCCGACCAGAGCGTCCCGTCGCCGTCGAAGACCAAGAGCGGGTTCGTTTCCGCGCCGCTCTTCGAAAGCACGCTCTCGAGACGGGCGATGAGCGCCGCCGGCGTCGCTTGCTCGACGCCCCGTTTACCCGACATCGGGACGGGTCTTCCACCAGTGCTCGGCCAGCGACAGGTCTTGCCGCGTATCGAGCTCCATGTAGCCGCCCGCGGTGTCCTCGCGTTCCATCTGCACGCCGCGCTCGAGCATCCATTGCAACAGATCGATGAGATAGGCCTTCTGGAACGAGCGTCCCTCACGGAATTCGCCGCCCGAGAAAAGCCGTTCGGCTTCCTCGAAGCTCCGCAGGAAATCCGCCGCGCCGCCGGCGGACAGCTTCATCACGCCGATGAACTCGCCCTGCGCCGCTTCGCTCGGAACCTTGCGGCCGAGCTCGAGCACGCGAGCGCCGTCCGCCCGCAGTTTCTCGGCGTCGCTTTCCGGGTGCTCGCTGCGCTCGACGTAGCGGCGCCGCCAGGCGGTGTCGCAGCCGAGCACGACGTGGGCTGGGTTGTGCGCCACGCGCCGCGCGATGTCCGGGGTATAGACGATGTCCGCGTACGTCGCGACGAAGCCCTGCTCGAGAAATGGGCGGGCGCACAAGAGCGAAAGCAAAATGTTGTTGTCTGCCCAAGCCGGGTTTCTCACGAAGTCGAGATCCGGGTAGCGCCGGCGCACGACGTCCTCGGCGTAGCCGCAAATGAAGATCACCTCCTTGCGAGGAAAGCCCGCAGCTTCCAGCGCCTCGAGGATCCAATCGAGCATAGGACGCCCCATGACCTCCACCAGGGTCTTCGGTACCAGGTCGGTGTGATGCCCGAGCCGGCTTCCGCGCCCGGCGCCTATGACCACGGCTCGCATCGTCGCGTCAAATACCGTAGTTCGAGTCGCGCGGAACAAAAAGGCGCTTGTGAGCGGGCGTGCCGGGCGACGGTTTGGCAGAGCCGGCCGGCTGCGGCGCCGCCGGTGGCGCGGTCTCCGCCGTCGCGGAGCTCAGCGGGAGATCTTCCGCCGAGACGATGGGAACGTCCTCCGTGGAGCCCGGCTCCGCCGGCTTTTCCGGCGCTGGTTTCCGAGCGTCGCCGTCGTGTTCCACGGGCTGTTCCGTCGCGGGAGCCTCCGGCGCTTCGTGCGAACCGATGCGCGGCGCGACGGTCGTGACGTCTTCCTCGGACCTTT
>DASWGX010000332.1:0-17045 GCA_036393455.1 Polyangiaceae bacterium | reverse complement strand
GCGCGCCTGGTCGTGAACGCGACCGGCGCGTGGGCGCCGCTAACGGCGACGCTCGGCGGGCTTCCCCCAGGGAGCGCCCGAATTCGCCCGGGCAAGGGCATCCATGTCTTCTTGGATCGGCGTCTGACGAACTACGCGCTCATGGCGAACGCCATCGACGGCCGTCAGGTTTTCCTGTTGCCGTGGCAGAACGTCAGCGTGCTGGGCACGACGGACGACGACTACTACGGGGACCTGGACGACGTGGTCGCCACGACCGACGAAGTCCGCTACTTGTTCGAAGCCATCGAAAGCGTTTTCCCGGACGTCGCAAACGCCCGCGCGATCGGGACGTGGGGCGGCGTGCGCCCGACGCTGTACAGCTGGGGCGTCAACGAAGACGAGCTCTCCCGCGAGCACGCGATCGTCGATCATGCCGCACACGGCGCCGACGGCCTCTACTCGATGATCGGCGGCAAGCTCGCAAGCTACCGGGTTTTCTCCGAGGAGATGACGGACGTCGTGGCGGCGCGTCTCGGCGTGACGGCGCGCTGCCGCACGCACGTTTCGCCGCTTCCCGGCGGGGAAGAGCAAGTCGACCCCATGTTTTTGGTCGAAGACGGCGGCATGGAAGCCGTGACCGCGACGCGCCTCGAGTACCGCCACGGGGGGCGCTCGCTCCGCGTGCTCGACCGTATGCTGCGCGATCCGAGAGAGGGCGCCGTCCTGTGTCCTTGCGAACCAGTGACCGAAGCCGAGGTCCGCTACGTGGTGGCCGAGGAGCTCGCCGTCACGGTCGACGACGTGTCGCGCCGAACCCGGCTCGGCCTCGGCGCCTGCGGGGGCATGCGCTGCGCCGCGCGCTGCGGCGCAATCGTCGCCGAAATGACCGGCGGTTCTCCGCTCGATGCACGGCGCATGGCGCTCGAGTTCCTGAACGGGGCGCGCCGGCGTCGCGCCGCCGCCGTGGGTCCGCTCCAGGCGCGACAGGAGGCGCTGGCGCTCTCCGTGCTGCGCGCCGAGCTCGGCCTCGAGGACGGTCGCGAAAGTACGGACGGTGCGGAAGGTTGATTTGCTGGTGGTGGGGGCGGGGATCGCCGGCACCGCGGCCGCGTACATTGCGGCGAAGGGCGGCGCGAGCGTCGTGCTCGTATCGGAGGGTACGGGCGCGAGCGCACTCTACTCCGGCGCGCTCGATTGGAACTTCTGGGAACGCGGCGGAAAACCGCCAGACGATCCCGCGCTCCCGGAATTCGCGAGCGCGCTCGGCTGTTGGACGCTGTCCGCCGCTGAATGCCGGCTCGCCACGAGCTCGGGAACCGTGCGCGGCGCGCGGGGCCACGACGGAGCGCTGCTCGATCTCGAACAGCTTCGCGGCGGCGCGATTGCCGTCGCCGACGTCGAGCGCGACGACTTTCGCGCCGAGCTCGTGGCGCGCTCGCTTTCCGCGTCGAACTGGGCTCGGCAGACCGGTACGCGCTTCGAAGCCGTTGCGGTTCGAGGCATCGCGTACGGCTACGAGCGCCGGCTGTGCGCCTACGACTTCGCGGAGCTTCTCGACGCGGACGAGCGCCGCGCCTGGTTCGTGGAGCGGCTCCGCGAGGCTGCCGGCGCGTGCGACGGATGGTTGGTCGGGCCGTGGCTCGGCGTGGACGTCGAAACGACGCAGCGGATCCGCCAGGACCTCGGCAAGCCGATCGGCGAGGTCGCGTCGCTTCCCGGCGGCCCCGCTGGCGCGCGCTTCGAAATTGCTCGCGATCGTCTGCTCGAGCGCGTCCGCGTGACGCGCACGGTCGGGCGCGTCACGCGCGTCGCGCACGTCGGCTCGGCTTGGCGCGCCACCGTGCGCGGCAGCGCTCTGGCGGAGCTGGGTCTCGAGGCTAGCGCCGTGGTGCTCGCGATCGGCGGCCTCGTCGGAGGCGGCGTCGAGTACCGCGGCCAATCGACCGACGGTGCCGGCTTTTCGCTCTCGCTGGACGCGCCGTTGCGCCTCGAACTCGACGGTGAGGATGCGACGATCTTCTCGACGCTGCGCGGCCTCGACCTCACCACGGCGGGCTTCGACGCGCTCGAGCGCGTCGGCATCGCGTTCGACGGACCGGAGAACGGGCGGTCCGGCATCCTCGTGGCGGGCGACTGCGTTGCGGCCGAGCCGCGCACGGCGCTACGGGCGGCGCTCGGCGGGATTCGGGCCGCCCGACTCACCATGGCACCGCAATCGAGATAAACGGGCGCGCAGGCGCCGCGCTGGGGCCGGCTGGGGTCGAGCGGGACCCACGCGCTGGAACGATGACGAAGTGCGAGCCGGGCGAGCCGCCTCGGGTCTGCGCGGCGCGGCCTGTTCACCGGCTCCCTTGTAGGGGACGTTGTCGACTTGTTATGCTGGGCGACCTGGGCGTTGCCCGCGTGGAAACAAGGCGAATGAGCTCCGACCTCCTGCTCTTCGGGTGCGGAACGCGGTTGTGCGCGCTCCCGCTCGAGCACGTCGACGAGATCATGCGTCCGCTCCCGGTGGAACCTCTGTCTGGAGCGCCCGCCTTCGTGCTGGGCGCTTCGATTGTCAGGGGGCGACCCCTTCCGGTCGTCGACCTCGGAGCCCTTTTCGGCGCTCCGGAGCGTTCCGGCGCGGGTCGATGGATCGCCGTCAAAGCCGGACACGAGCGCCGCGTCGCCCTGCACGTGACGAACGTCCTCGGTATTTTCGCGCGGGACGCGCTGTCGCTGCACGAGAGCCCGCCGCTCCTCGACGGCGCCGACCATGGCGTAGTGGAAGCGCTCGGCCGGCGCGATGGCGCGCTGCTCGCACTCTTGCGCGTGGGAAATGTCGTTCCGGACGCCGTCTTCGCGGGCTTGAAGGACCAAGGGCTGCAAGCATGATCAACGGTGGGGATACGGCGGTGGACAGATTCCGCACCGAGCTCGGACTGCTTCTCGGTGCGCGCTTCGCCGACGATCAGCTGCCGCTGCTTCGGGAGGTGCTCGACGCGCGAATGCGCGCCAGCGGGTGCGTCGAGCTCGACGCCTATCTCGCCCGCGTCCGCAGCGTGAACGCGGAGCTCGCCGAGATCGCCCGGCGCACCACGGTGACCGAAACGTACTTTCTCCGAGACGCCAATCAGTTTCTGGCGTTCGAGGCTCTGGCGAGCGAAAGGACGTCCGCGGGCAAACCGCTGCGCCTTTTGTCGGCGGGCTGTTCGTCGGGCGAAGAGGCGTATTCGCTGGCCATCTCCCTGCTCTGGGTCTTGCCCGATTTGCGACAGGCCGGAGTGTCGATCACGGGCGTGGACATCAATCCCGATGCGCTCGAAAAAGCGCGGCGAGGCCGCTACTCCGCCTGGTCGCTGCGCGGAGTTCCCGATGACTTCGCCGCTCGGTACTTGCGGCGCGACGGCAAGGAATACGTCATCGAAAGCGCATTGCGCGAGGCGGTGCGCTTCGAACCCGGGAACCTTGCGCGGCCCGAGCTCGAGTTTTGGCGGCCCGACAGCTTCGACGTCATCTTCTGTCGCAACGTCTTGATGTACTTCGTTCCCGAGGTGGCGCGCGGCGTCGTGGCAAGGCTGGCGGGCGCGCTTGCCCCGGACGGCCACCTCTTTCTGGGCCACGCCGAGAACCTACGCGGTCTATCGAGCGACTTTCACCTCGTGCACTCGCACGGCACCTTCTACTATCGACGGCGCGCCGCCGGCGCGTCCGTGCCGTCGCACGAGCTCGAATCGGACCGTGTGGAGCCGCGGGCTCGCGTCGAGCCGGCGCCGGAGCTTTCCGACGATTGGCACCGGGTCATCGCCGACGCCTCGAGTCGCATCGAGGGTCTGACGCGGGCTCGAGACCAGAGCGGCGTCGAGCCGCAAGAGGCGCCGCGTTCCCTGGCGGGAAGCGGCGATCTGGGTCCCGCGCTTTTGCTGCTCGGACAGGACCGGTTCCGCGACGCGCTGGCCATCCTTCCGGCCCCGCCCGCCGAGGCCGACACGGACGCGCTTCTGTTGCGCGCCGTGCTGCTGCTCGGAAACGGCGAGGCAGCGGAAGCGGAGCGCGTCTGCGCAAGCTTGCTCGGCGTCGACGACTTGAACGCGGGAGCTCACTACGTGCTTTCGCTGTGCCGCGATCACGCCGGCGATACGGACGGGGCGGTCGAGCATGCTCAGGTTGCGGCCTATCTCGATCCGGAATTCGCAATGCCGCACCTGCAGCTCGGCTTGCTGGCGCGCCGCGCGGGCAAGCTCGGGCCGGCGCGGCGGGAGCTCGGGCTGGCGCTCGAGCTCCTGGCGCGGGAAGACGCTTCGCGCGTCGTGCTGTTCGGCGGCGGCTTTCGCCGCCACGCGCTCATCCAGCTCTGCCGCGCCGAGATCTCACAGTGCGAGGGCCGAGCGTGAGCGATCGCTCGGCGGTGGAAAAGCTGCGTCGCGAGTTCGACGCGGCGTTCGCTCGCCCCCACGAACGGGATGCGGTTTCATTCGCGGAGCTGCTCTTGATCCGAGCTTCCGATCGGCCGCTCGCGCTCCATGCCGGCGAGCTTCGCAGCATCGTCGAGTGTCCTCCGGTCACACCCGTGCCCAGCGGCGCTCGCGGCTGTCTCGGGGTCACGTCCGTTCGTGGCGTTCTCGTCGGCGTTTACAGCTTGGCGGCTCTCGTCGACGATGCGAGCGGCGGTTCGCACCGCTGGCTGGCGATTGCGGGCGACGGAACGCTGGGGTTCGCGTTCGATGAGCTCGAGCGCTACGAGCGCGTAGCGCTGGACGCTATCCGGCGCTTTCCGGATTCGCGCCCGGACGCTTTCGCGCGGGACGTGATCGAGATCGCGGGCGAGAGTCGAGCCGTGGTCGAGCTTGCGGCGTTGGTGAGAACGATTGCGGAGCCGCGCGCTCCGAAGACTGAACAGGAGTCGTGAATGGCGAAATCTTGGACATTCGGGCAGAGGCTGAGCGCCGGGTTCGGCCTGGTGGTCGTTTTGACGGTGATCATGGGCCTTTTGGGCTTCTACGCTCTTCGCACGGTGGTCGACAGCAAGGATCACGTGATCACGCAGACGGCGCGGGATCTCGTCGACGCCCAGAAAATGACCGTCGCGATCAAGACCAGGGTCGGCGCCGTTCGCGGCTACCTGCTCACCGACGATGCTCGCTATCTGGACGAAGCGCGCAAGGCCGACGCCGATTTCTTGGAGGCGCAGCGACGCATGCGGGACCGCGCTACGAGCTCGGAGGCGAAGCAGCGTCTCGCCACCGTCGAGAGCTCCCTCGGCGAGTATCGCGACGCCGCCGACCGGGTGATCCGGCTGCGCAAGTCCGGCGCCGCCCTCGAATCGGTCGTCACGGTCTTCGAGGAAAGCGTCATCCCGCCGTTCGAGACGATGCTGAGAACGGTGTTCGACTTTGCGGCGGCGACCGAGCAAGTGCTCCAAGAGGAGCGGCAGGAGGCTTCGGCCAGCGCATCGACCGCGATGGCGCTGCTGCTCGGACTCGGCGCGGGTACCGTCGCGCTGGCCGTCTTGCTTGCACTCGTTTTGACGCGCTCTCTTTCGCGCCAGATCGCAAGCTCGGTGCAGCACGTGCGCAGCTCCTCCGCGGAGTTGAAAGTCGCCGCGACGCAGCAGGCATCCGGCAGCAGGGAACAGGCCACGGCCATGACGGAAATCACGACGACCGTCGGAGAGCTCCTGGCGACGTCGCGTCAGATCGCCGAAAGCGCGCAGCGCGTGGCCAAGATCGCGGCGGATACGGCGGACGGCGCGCGCACCGGCGACCAGGGCGTCAAGAGCACCCAGGACGCGGTCGGCGGCATCCGCCAGCAGGTCGAAACGATCGTGGAGCACATGCTCGATCTCGGCAAACGATCGCAGCAGATCGGGAGCATCCTGGAGATCATCAACGAGCTCAGCGAACAGACCAACATTCTCGCCATCAACGCCATGATCGAAGCCTCCGGCGCCGGGGAAAGCGGGCGCCGCTTTGCCGTCGTGGGTGAGGAGATTCGCAAGCTCGCCGATCGCACCAGCGGTTCGACCAAGGAGATCCGCTCGCTCATCGAGGAAATCCGCGCGGCGGTGAACACGACCGTGATGGCGACCGAGTCCGGCTCGAAGGCGGTCGAGCTCGGCGCTCAGCGCTTCTCCGAGCTCGCGACCGCATTTCGCCGCATCGGCGAGCTGGTGGAGACGACGACGCAGGCGGCGCGCGAAATAGAGCTCAGCACGAAGCAGCAAACGACGGCCGTCGAACAAGTCAACGTCGCGATCTCGAACGCCGCCCAGGCGACTCGCGAAGCGGAGGCGGGCTCGAGCCAAACGCTTCAGACGGCGTCTCAGCTGGCAGCGCTTTCCGACGAGCTGGCGCGGCTCGTCCAGGCTCGGTCGGCCGCCGCCTCCTGACCATGGCGAAAGACCCGTATCGCTACTTTCGCATCGAGGCGCACGAGCTCCTGGAGGCGCTGAGCCGCGGCCTTTTGGCGCTCGACAAGGAGCGCAGCACGGAACAAGTGCGGCAGCTCTTGCGCCAGGCGCACACCTTCAAAGGCGCCGCCAGGGTCGTCAAGCTGACCGATCTCGCGGAGCTCGCGCATCGCATCGAGGATTTGCTGTCGCCGCATCGCGCGGAGGCCGGCGGGCTCGAAGCGGGAGCCGTCGACCAGATGCTGCGGATGGTCGACACGATTCGAGCGAGCCTCGCGCGACTCGGGGAGGAGACGGGAACGACTCCGGAGCAAGCGCCCGCCGAGTCCGTGCCGACCGAAGGCGGCATCACGACGCTGCGCATCGGCGTCTCGGACCTGGACGGCATCTTGGAGGGCGTTGCCGAGACGATCTCGGCGTTCAAGCTGCTCGAGCGCGGCCGGCCGTTGCTCGCGGAAGCGATCGCGCTTGCTCGGTCGCTCGCGAGCAACGGGTCGGCTCGCGACGGCTCGCGCTCGGCGCGCGACGAAGCGACGCTGGCGCGGCTCGTCGAGCTGCTCGAGGGAGTGCATCGAGCCGTGACCGAGCACGGCGAGCGAGCCCTCGGGGAGCTCGAGGAACTGCGGAGCGCCGCTTCGGAGCTCAGGCTGCTCGGGGCCGACGTCTTGCTCGCGGAGCTCGAAAGAGCCGCCCGGGACGCGGCGCGGGTCCTGGACCGGAAGATCGAGTTTTTGGAGGGCGGCGCCGAGATCCGCATCGACGCGTACGTCTTGTCGCGGCTTCGCGGCGCGCTTCGACACGTCGTTCGCAACGCCGTCGCGCACGGCATCGAGCCGGAGGCCGAGCGCATCGCGCTCGGAAAGCCGCCGGCTGGCCTGGTACGAGTGACGATCGAACGGCGCGGGCACCGCATTGCCGTCACGTGTCGCGACGACGGTCGCGGCCTGCAGAGCGACGACGTGCGCCGGATCGCGCGGCAGCGCGGTCTGCTCGCCGACGACTCCGCCGCGGAGCTCGACCCCGGCCGGCTCGCCCGCATCCTGCTCGGCGGCGGAGTCTCGACGGCTCGCTCGCTGACGGAGGTTGCCGGCAGGGGGGTCGGCTTGGACGTCGTTCGCGCCACGGTGGAAGAGCTCGGGGGAGAAGTCGGCATCGAAACCGACGCGGGCGCGGGTACGCGGGTGGAGATCGTCGTGCCGTTTTCGCTGTCGTCGATGCCGGCGCTGCGCGTGCAGGCGGACGGTCGGACGAGCTTCATCGCCCTCGACAGCGTGCAGAAGACCCGGCGCCTGCGAGCGGGAGACATCGTACGCAGTGAAGGCAGGCAGCGCCTCGTCGATGGCGACGTCGTGACGCCGTTCCTACCGCTCGCGCGAGCTCTCGGCGGCTCGTCGAGCGACGAGCCGCGCGCGCTCCAGACGGCCGTGGTCGTCGAAGCCGGGGGCCGTCGCGCGGCGGTCGGGGTCGATCGAGTTTTCGGCGTTCAGCACGTGGTGGTGAGGAGCGTGCCGGACCACGTTCGCGCGCACCCGATCGTCGCCGGAGCCGCCCTGGATCCCGACGGTGTCGTCGAGCTCGTGGTGGCGTCGGCGGCGCTCGTCCAAATGGCCGAGCAGGACCGCCCGAGCTCGGAGGCGGCGGTACGGCCGGCGCGGCCGCCGCTGCTCGTCATCGACGACTCCCTCACGACCCGCATGCTCGAGCAGAGCATCCTGGAATCGGCCGGCTACCGCGTGGACCTCGCCGTCTCCGGCGAAGAAGGTCTGAAGAAGGCGAAACAGCGTCGCTACGGGCTCTTCATCGTCGACGTCGAGATGCCGGGCATGAGCGGGTTCGAGTTCATCGAGCGCACGCGCGGCGACGCCGAGCTGCGGGAGGTGCCGGCGCTGCTCGTGACGTCGCGCGCCAGCCAGGACGACAAGCGCCGCGGCAAGGAAGCCGGGGCGCGCGGCTACATCGTGAAGAGCGAGTTCGATCAAGGGCAGTTCTTGGACGCTATTCAGAGACTCGTGGGGTAACGCAGATGAGCGTCGTTCGCGTCTTGGTCGTAGAAGATTCGCTCACCGTTCGCGGTCACATCGTCGAGGTGTTGTCCGCGACGCCGGGGTTCGAAGTCGTCGGGGAAGCGGGCGACGGCAAAACGGGGATCGAGCTGTGCGCGCGGCTCCGTCCCGACGTCGTCACCATGGACATGATGCTGCCGGTGATGACCGGCCTCGCGGCGACGGAGTACATCATGGCGTACTGCCCGACACCGATCCTCATCGTTTCGGCGTCGACCAACCGGGGCGAGCTGTTCAAGACCTACGACGCCCTCGCCGCCGGCGCGGTCGACGTCCTCGACAAGCCCCTCGGTACCGAGCCGGACGACGCGTGGGGACGGCGCCTGGTCGCCGCGCTGCGCATCGTCGCGAAGATTCGGGTGATCACGCATCCGCGCGCCAAGCTCGGCGGGCTCGCCTCGCAGAATCGGGTCGCGCCGACTCCCTTGCCGTCTTCGCTTCCGCGCGTCGTGGGCATTGGCGCCTCGACGGGAGGCCCCGGCGCGGTCCTTTCGATTCTCCGCGCTCTGCCCGCGGATTTTCCGGCTCCGCTTCTGCTCGTGATCCACATTTCGGAACCCTTCGGTTTGGCGCTCGCCGAATGGCTCGACAGCCAGTGCCCGCTTCCCGTTCGCTATGCGCGCGACGGGGAGGCGCTCCCCGGGCTCGGACAGGCTTCGGTCCTGATGGCGCCGCCCGAGTTTCATCTCGAGCTTCAGGGGGTCCGGCTGTCCCTCGGTCGCGGCCCCGAGCGGCATTCGTGCCGTCCGTCGGTCGACGTGCTGTTCGAATCGCTGGCGCGGAGCTCGGGCCCGGAGGCGCTGGCCTGCCTGCTCACGGGTATGGGCCGGGACGGCGCCGCGGGGATGCTGTTGGTCAAGGACGCGGGCGGGCTGACCGTGGCCCAGGACGAAAGGACATCGGTCGTTTTCGGCATGCCCGGCGCGGCCGTGAGCCTCGGAGCGGCGCGGCACGTCTTACCCCTGGACGAGATCGGCCCGTTTCTACTGCAAACCTGCCAGCGGCCGGCCAAGGGCCGGGCCGGAACGCGATGACCGGACCAACCGCCCCCGTGCTGATCGTGGACGATAGCCTTACCGTCCGCATGGACTTGTCCGAAGCCTTCTCCGCCGCCGGCTGCGAAATACGCCTCGCCGCGAGCGCCGCCGAAGCGCGCGTGGCGATCGAAGCGGCCACGCCGGCCGTCATCGTGCTCGACGTGCTCTTGCCCGACGCCGACGGGGTGGACTTCTTGGCGGAGCTGCGGGACGCGCCGAAGACGGCAGAGGTCCCCATCGTTTTGCTCTCGAGCGAAGCAGACGTCCGGGACCGCGTCCGCGGCTTGTCGCGCGGCGCGAACGAGTACGTGGGCAAGCCCTACGATTCGGCGTACGTCGTCGCCCGGGCATCGGCTTTGCTGAAGGACGACGGCGGTGCCGCCACGCCGACCAAGGTGCTCGTCATCGACGACAGCCTCACCTATCGCGAGGAGCTCGGCGAGCTCTTGCGCGCAGCCGGTTACGAGGCCGTGCTCGCCGCGTCGGGGCAGGAGGGGCTCCGGCGCGCCGCGAACGCGAGGCCCGACGCGGTCGTCGTCGACGGCGTGATGCCGGATCTCGACGGCCCGGCGGTGATCCGCAAGCTTCGCATCGACCCGGGTCTCTACGCCACGCCGTGTCTCTTGCTCACGGCCTCCGAAGGGGCGGCCAGCGAGGTCGCGGCGCTGGACGCCGGCGCCGACGCCTACGTGCGCAAGACCGAAAGCTCGGAGGTGATCCTGGCGCGGCTCTCGGCGATGCTGAGGGCGGCCCGGGAATCGCGCCGCGAAGGACCACGGGGGCCGAGCATGCTCGGCCCCCAGCGCATCCTGGCCATCGACGACAGTCTCACGTACCTCGAGGAATTGTCCGAGGAACTACGCGAGGAAGGTTACGAAGTCGTCAAGGCGCGTTCCGGCGACGAGGCGCTCGAGCTGCTCGGCGTCGAGCGCGTCGATTGCATCATTCTCGACCTCTTGATGCCGGGCCTCTCGGGCACGGAAACCTGCCTCAGAATCAAGGGTTCGCCGGTTCTCAGGAACGTGCCGCTCATCATGCTGACGGCGCTGGAGGAACCCGACGCGATGATCGGCGGCATCAACGCCGGCGCGGACGACTTCGTCGCCAAGTCCGCGGCGTTCGACGTCATCAAGGCGCGCCTCAGGGCGCAGCTGCGCCGCAAGCAGTTCGAGGACGAGAATCGCCGCGTGCGCGAGAAACTCCTGCACAAGGAGGCCGAGATTCGCTCGGCTCAGGAGCTCGGCAAGGCGCGCGCCGAGCTCTTGGCGCAGCTCGAGCGCAGCAACTCGGAGCTCCAGGCGCTCAACCAGGAACTGTCCACGTTCGCCTATTCCGTGTCGCACGACTTGAGGCAACCCCTTCGCGCGATGGACGGCTTCAGCAAGGTCCTGCTCGACGAGCACGCGCCGGTGCTCGGCGACCAGGGACGCCACTACCTCGAGCGCATTCGAGCCAGCGCGCAGCGGATGAGTCAGCTAATAGACGGGCTTCTGGCCTTGTCGCGCGTGACGCGCCAGGACGTGCGCCCGAGCCCTCTGGATTTGGCCGCGATGGCCAGGGCCGTGCTCAAGGGCATCGCCGAGGCCGACCCCGGGCGGCACGTGGACACCCGTGTCGCCGAGACGCTGTCGGGGAGGGGGGACAGAGAGCTGCTTCACGTGGTGCTCGAGAACCTTTTGGGCAACGCCTGGAAATTCACCTCGAGAGTGCCGGAGCCCCGCATCGAAGTGGATATGGCACGGGACGGGGCAGGGCCGGTCTACTTCGTCAGGGACAACGGAGTCGGTTTCAAGATGGAGTACGCCGAGAACCTTTTCGGTCCGTTTCAGCGGCTCCACTCCGAGCGCGACTTCCCGGGCACGGGGATCGGGCTCGCGACCGTCCAGCGCGTCATTCACCGTCACGGCGGGAGAATTTGGGCGGAGAGCGTTCCGGGGCAAGGCGCCACGTTCTATTTCACCCTCGGCGCGGAGGAGGGCGGAGGATGAGCCGCCGGTGCGTTCTTTTGGTAGAGGACAATCGCGACGACGAAGAGCTCGCCGTCCTCGCGCTGGAGAAGGCCGGCGTCGACTGCGCCGTCGAGGTCGTGCGAGACGGCGAAGAAGCGGTCGATCGTCTCTTCGGCCCCAAGGCGCCGCCGTCGGTCATCCTGCTCGATTTGAAACTGCCGAAGCTCGACGGCTTCCAGATTCTCGCGCGCATTCGCGCGCATTCGGTCACGCGGCTCGTTCCCGTGGTCGTTCTTTCTTCGTCCGACGTTCGCGAAGACATCGTGCGTGCGTACGAGCTCGGCGCCAACGCCTACGTCCAGAAGCCCGTGGAGTTCACGCGGTACGTGGAAGTCGTGGCCGCGCTCGGAAAATTCTGGGTCGACCTCAACCAGGGTCCGTGACCCGGGGAGATGCATGGGAACGCCCTTGAAACTGCTGATCGTGGAAGACTCGCCGGACGACGCCGAGCTCGTTTGCATCGAGCTCGAGAGAGCCGGCTTCGACCTCGCGTGGAAGCGCGTCGAAACCGAAGCGACGTTCATCGCCGCGCTCAGGGACGACGTGTGGGACCTGGTGATTTCCGACTTTCAAATGCCGGACTTCAACGGGCTCCGCGCCTTCGCCTTGTTCAAGGAGTCGGGGCTCGACATCCCGTTCATCTTCGTTTCGGGCGCGCTCGGCGAAGATCGCGCGGTCGAAGCCATGCGCGCCGGAGCGCGCGACTACCTGCTCAAGGGCAACCTGACGCGGCTGAACGTCGCGGTGGCGCGCGAGCTCGAGGAGGCGAAAAACCGCAGGGGCCAGCGAGAGGCGGAACAACAGGCCCGGAGCGACGCGCGCCGGCTGGCGCTGGCCGTCGAAGCGAGCGGCGTCGGCATCTTCGAGTTCCGGGTGCCGCCCGGGCCCGATGCCAACGTGAGCGAACGCTGGGCGCAGATTTTCGGCTACCGGAGAGACGAGCTGCCGCAAGGCGAAGCGCTCCTCGCGTGGACTACGGAAAGACTGCACCCGGACGACGCTGCCGCGGCAGAGGAGGCCTACGAAGCCTTTCTCTCGGGTCGCTCGGAACGGCTCCAGACCGAGGCGCGGCATCGACACCGGGACGGCAAGTGGGTCACCGTGATGAGCCTGGCGCGCGCCATCGAACGAGACTCCGAGGGACGGGCGGTCCACGCCGGCGGAGTGCTGCTGGATGTCACCGAGCGCAAGCTGATGGAAGCGCAGCTCAGGCAGTCGCAGAAAATGGAAGCGGTCGGCAGGCTCGCCGGCGGCATTGCCCACGACTTCAACAACCTCCTCACGGCGATCTTCAGCTTCGGCACTTTCGCGCTCGAGGCGACCAAGCCCGAAGACCCGGCGCACGAAGATCTACAAGAGGTGCTCAAGGCCGCCCAGCGGGCCGCGAGTCTAACCAGCCAGCTTCTGGCCTTCTCGCGGCGCAGGACGGTGCAGCCGCGCGTGATCAACCCCGCGGAAGTGGTCCGCGACGTCGACAAGATGCTGCGCCGGCTTCTCGGCGAGGACGTCGACTTCCTGACCAAGCTCGCCGAAGACTCCTGGAACGTCCGCATGGACCCGAGCGCCTTCGAACAGGTATTGGTAAACCTCGCGATCAACGCCCGTGACGCGATGCCGGACGGGGGCCGGCTGACGATCGAAACCGCGAACGTCGAGCTGGATCAGGGCTACGGAAGAGCGCACGGCGCCTACGTCCCCGCGGGCGCCTACGTGCGGGTCGCGGTTTCGGACACCGGTATCGGTATGGATGCCGCCACCCAGGCGAGCATATTCGAGCCGTTCTTCACGACCAAGGGCGCGGGCGAGGGAACGGGTCTGGGACTTTCGACCTGCTACGGGATCGTGAAGCAGGCGGGGGGAAACATCTGGGTCTACAGCGAGCTCGGCCACGGCACGACGTTCAAGATCTATCTTCCGCGCGAGGCCGATCTGACGGAGGCGCGCCGGCCCACGCTGTCGCGAAGCCCCGAACGCGGCTCGGAGTTCGTCCTGTTGGTCGAGGACGACGAACAGGTGCGAACGCTCGCCGTCAGAACGCTGCGCCGGCTCGGGTACACGGTGCTCGAGGCGGTGAACGGTCGGGACGCGCTCGACAAGTGTCAACAGGTGGGCAGGCCCCTCGACTTGGTCATCACGGACGTCATCATGCCCGTGATGAGCGGCAAGGAGCTGGTCGAAAGGTTGACCGAGGTTCAACCCGGCCTGAAGACGCTGTTCATGTCGGGCTACACTCCGGACGCCATCGTGCACCGCGGCGTGCTGGCGCGGGGCACGCTCATGCTGCAAAAGCCGTTCACGCCGCAGCAGCTGGCGGAGAAGCTTCGCGAGGCGCTCGACGTGATCGAGGGTTGAGGCTCAGCTCGCTACCAGCGGGAACGGACGTCCGGGCCGCGCAAAAAAATAGCCTTGCAAGAGGTCGCAACCGAGGTCCGTCAGTGTGTCGCGCTCTTCGCGCGTCTCGACGCCCTCGGCGACGATGTTGATCCCCATGTCCCTGCAGAGCGTCGTCATGGATCGGACGAGCTTCTGCTTGACAGGGCTCGTGTCGACGTCGCGTATCAGTGTCATGTCGAGCTTGACGATCTCGGGCTCGAGCATCGCGAAGCTCGTAAGTCCCGCGTAGCCCGCTCCCAGGTCGTCGACGGCGATGCGGAACCCGAGCTCGCGCATGCTGGCAATCGTGGCGCGCGCGTTGTCCACGTTGCCGAGCGACGCTCGCTCGGTGATCTCGAACACGACGCGGTCCGCGATGCCCGCCAGGGCCGAGGCGCGGCTGACCAGGTCGGGGTCGTCCAGATCTTGCGGGTGCAGATTGACGAACAGCGCCCACGGCTCGGGAGTATTGCGCACCGGCTCCGCGGCACGCGTGCGGATCGTCCGGCCGAGGCGCACCAGCTCTCCCAAACGTTCGGCCGCTTCGAGCACGTGGCCCGGCCCCGGCAACTGGGGCACGTCGCTTCTGAGCAGCGCTTCGTAGCCGAAAATCGAACCATCCCCGGCGCGCACGATGGGCTGGTAGGCAATCCAGAGACTTTGGAGCACCTGCTCGAAGCTCGTCTGCAGGTCGATGCCCGCGCCGTCCCCGTCCATGCCGAGCAGCGCGAGCGCGCGTCGCTTCGCTTGCGTGAGCCGATAGACACGCACCGCCTGCGTGACGGTTTGCCTGAGCGCGTTGGGGTCGAACGGCTTCAAGACGTACTTGTACGCACCGAGCTCGATCGCCTGAACGGCGCTCTCGAGCGCCGGGAGCCCGGTGAGGAGCACCACGGGCAGATCCGTGTCGTGGGTACGCAGGATCTTCAACAGCTCGAGGCCCGACATCTTCGGCATCGAGATGTCGCTCAAGACGGCCTCGACGCCGCCGCGCGCCACGCGTTCGACGGCTTCGGCGGCAGTTCGACACGCCTCGATCGTGTACTCGCTCTCCGCGAACGTCCGTACGATCGCGCGCAGGGTCATCGGGTCGTCGTCCACGGCGAGCACGATGCCGGTGCCACCCGACGAGGACGGGGGCATGCTGGGATTCATCGCCTATCGCCCGCGAGCGCCGACGAAGGGCCTGGGTTTAAGCACGCCCGGATTCTACAAGAACGCAGTGAGAAAGAAAGGGACGAGCGCTCGAATTTGTTAGCGTTCACGAGCTCCGGTTTCACTACCTTGCGGCACACCGTTATGCTGAGCCTAGATTTCGCTCCATCCGAGCAGCTCGCGCGGCATGAGTTTCTTGCGTGATAGCGGGAGCAGCGGGAATTTTGGGCCCGCCGCGTGCGTTGCGGGTGGTTACTATGACAACCACAGCACACGCGCCGGGCACCCAGAAGGTGCGACGGGGCACGCTCGGAGGCAAGAGGGCTAAGGGCTGGGACTTGCAGGCGACAGGCAGGCAAGTGCGACGGGCGGACGCTAGGCGACTGCGACGGGGACGAGACGATGCGCGCCTGTCGTCGGTCGGCGGGCTGGTGGCGTTCAACGCGTTCTGCCAGGGAGAGCGGCTGGGGGCGCAGCTTGCCAGGGACTTCGGGCACCTCAAGCGGGGTGGCGGTGTCGTGTACCCGATGCACACGCAGATGCAGCTGCTCATCGACGCGGCAGCGGTGGGTGCGCATCGCGTGTTCGACTTCGAGTGGCTCGCGCTCGACCCAGTCTTCGAGCACCTGGCGGGCGGCGCGGTGCCGAGCGTCGACGTGCTGTACGACGATCTGCGCCGCTTCGGCCCTGACGAGCGCGAGCAGCTGGAGGCGGTGCTCGCTGAGCAGGGCCTGCGCTTGCTGGGGGCGAGCAAGCTCAAACAGGTTACGATCGACATCGACACGACGGTCGAGCCTCTCTTCGGCGAGCAGGAAGGCGCTCTGCCCGGCCCCAACCCGCGCTACCACGGTCGTCCGAGCTACCACCCGCTGCTGGTGCGAGTGGCGGAGACGGACACGGTGATCGGAGCGCGGCTTCGCCCTGGCGATATCGGCCTGGGCGAGGCCGACGTGGAGGACATCGAAGTTTGCCTGGACCGCGTGAAAGCCGCTGCACCGGCCGGAGCGACCATCACCGCGCGCATCGATGCCGGCGGCGACTGCGCGGCTCTGCTCGCCGCGATCGAGGGCAAGCAAGCCTTCTTCATCATCAAGATGAAGCAGACGACCAACTTGCTCAGCGCCGCCATGGTCGCCACCAACTGGGTCGCTGTCGAGCACGACGCGGACGGCGCGGCCACCCGAGAGGTCGCCGTCCTCGACTTCGCTCGCGACGACTGGCCGCCTGGGCGCTACCGCGTCATCGCGGTGCGAGACAACGATCGCCGCAGCGGCCGTCAGGTCTGCCTCTGGGAAGGGCTCGAGCACTCGGTCCAGTTTTTCGTCAGCAACGACCACGTGCACGACCCCGACGACTTGGCCCGCCGCTACGACGACCGCGCTGGCATCGAGCCGCTCATTGCCGAGCTGAAAAACGGCTTCGGCATCGGCAAGGTCCCGACCTCCGACTTCGCCGCCAACGAAGTCGCGTTCCTGATCAAGCTGCTCGCGTACAACCTGCTCCGTCGCTGGGTGGCCGCAGAGCTCCCCCCGTCCGTCAGCACATGGCGTGCGGCCTGGATCCGTCGCGCCGCCGTGTGCGTCCCTGCTCGACTCCTCCGCTCCGGAGGTCGCTGGGTCCTGCGGCTTGCGACACGGCGCCTGCTCAATTGACGCCACCACAACCGAATACGTCGCTGGGGGAAAGGGGGCAGTGTAGGAACGCATCGCCCTTCTCCGTCGCGATCACGCCCGGCCTGCCTTCCCAGCCCTCACGCGCTCCGCTCGTGCGCGCAGCGCGCGGGCGGAGCGAAATCTAGGCTGAGGCTGTACCGGTGGCTCGGCTCCTTCGAACTCTCTCTCTCTCTCTCTCTCTCTCTCTCTCTCGGTCGAGCTGGTCCGGAGTCGCGCCGAGGCGGGCGAGGATTGCCGTTCCTTTATGGCCACCTTTGATTGATGATCAGGCCGGATGGGAGATAGGACCCGGGAGAAAGGCCGCAGGAGAGAGGTCCGAGGAGTAGGGGAGGAGGCGTGGGGGATGAAGGTCGCGCAAGGATGAA
>DASWGX010000331.1:0-4034 GCA_036393455.1 Polyangiaceae bacterium | reverse complement strand
GACTTCCCGTTCGACTCGGCCCCGGGCGGTAATGAGTTCGCAACCTCCGGCGCCCGTAGCCTCGCCGGGTCCACGCTTACTTGGGCGGCGGCCCATCCGTGATCTAGAAAGCGATACCCATGGTCGTGCGAATTCCTACTCGGTCGCTCCGCTTTGGCGCGATCGTCGGCTGGCTCGTGCTCGGCGCTCATGCCGGGTGCGTGCCGGATTTCGACCGGTTGTCGTCGGGGGACGGAGGCTCGCCTTCGGGGAGCGGGGGCGCGACGACCGGAAGCACGACCATGGGCGGAGGGCCGGGGGCCAGCTCGAGCGGCGATCCTTCGGGCTCCGGAGGAACGAGCGGGAGTCAATCAGCGGCCACTCAGGGGGGCAGCGGCGGTTCCGCGACGGACGGCGGTGCCGGAGACGCCGGAGAGGCAGGCATGTCGGCAGGCGCTGGAGCCGGCGGCGAAGACAGCGGCATGTGCGGGGCGGGACTGGCGACCTGCCCGGGCGAGTCCGAGTGCATCGACCTCGGCGTGGGGGATCCCAACGGTTCGAGCGTGACCCACTGCGGCACCTGCGGGCTCACGTGCAGCGTGAGCAACGCCACGAGCGCGGACTGCGACAACGGCACCTGCGAGCCGAGCTGCATGACCGGGTTCGACGACTGCAACGCGCAAGCCGCCAACGACGGCTGCGAGACGGACATCACGGTCGTCGAGAACTGCGGGGAGTGCGGATACGCTTGTTCGACCTCGGGCGCGACCGATGTCGAATGCACGGCCGGCCGTTGCGACCCCACTTGCACACCCTACGCGGGCAACTGCAACGCCACGGCGACCCTCTCCAGCGACGACGGCTGCGAAACCTATCTCGACTCCCTCACCCAATGCCGGCCCGACTGCGCGACGGCCGCCGCTCCTTGTGGTGCTTTGGAAGTCTGCACTGGGGGAGACTGCGTTGCGCCCCAAGGCATGGTGGTGTTCAGCGTGCCGCTCACGGAAGCCGATCAAAATCAGCGCTACGCCGACTTGTTTGCAGGAGGAGAAGCGGACCTAACCAACGCCCGAATCGTTGTTCGCCTCTACGCGCCCGGCGCGACGGGAGGCGGATACATCAACTTGTACTTCACGGACTTCGACAACACGGCAGGCCCCGGCGTGACTCCAGCTATCACCGACTTTGCCGCGGGCTGGAAGGACGTCACCATCAATGTCGGCACGTCGGCGGGCGATTTCGATGCCACGAGAGTCAGGCAACTGAACCTCGAGGTGGTGAGCACGGGCGTGGGTCCCTGGAGCCCCAATCCCTTGCTCATCTACGTCGACCTCGTCCGTGCCGCCAACGGGCTCCTCGACGATACCTTCGAGACGGACTGTACGTCCGGCGCGACCTGTCCCCCTATGACGATCTCGTCGCTCCAGTCAGTTCCGGGCTCGACGCTCACCTGGACCGACTCGGTTCCCTGACGGAGCCGCCGCGAAGGGCTCTAGGGTGCGGCGCGGCTTCCGAGAAGCAAGGACGGCCCCGGCGCGCAGGCCGGGGCGTACGCTATTTTATTTGAACGGCTGACGCTCGAGCACGGTCTCCATCGAGGTCTAGTCCTGGTACGATGAGCAACTCGGGAAGATGAGCCTATTTCCGCCGCCCTATACCAGCGCCGGGTCTCGGGCGGTGGGCATCGTCGCGAACGCGTACGGCGACCCGTACTCGATCCGCATCATGCAAGGGGCCGCGCAGGAGCTGGTCGAAGACGGGTTTCACGCCGTTTGTTGCATGGGCGGTTTTCCGAGTGCACCAATCTTCCGCGACGAGCAAGGAGAACCCTGTTTTCCCGGTGCCCTCGACGCCTGCATCCTGCTCTGCGAAACACTGCGCGGCAGCGAGGCCGAGCTGGAAAGCGCGGCGCGCAAGGCGCAGGTCGCCGTCACGCTCGGCGTCCGTTTCGAGGGCGTGTGCAGCGTCACCGCCAACGTCGAAACCGGAGTCTTTCAGGCGGTGGCCCACCTGGTAAAGCGACACAACCGCTCGCGCATCGCATTCATCTCGGGTCCGGACGGAAGCGTGGACGGCGAACGCAGGCTGTCGGCGTACCGCGTCGCCCTCGAAAGCCTGGGAATTGCACCGGATCCGGCGCTGCTAGTCGCCGGCGACTACGAGACCCACTCGGGCCGCGAGGCGATCCGTCAGCTCCGCCAGCAGCATTTCGACGCCATCGTGGCGGCGAACGATCTGATGGCGATCGGCGCGGTCGAAGCGCTCCAGGAGGCGGGCCTGCGCGTTCCCGAGCAGGTTTCGATCGTCGGCTTCGACGACATCGAGGAAGCATCGTTCGCCGCGCCTTCGCTGTCCACCATACGCCAGCCGCTTCACGAACAGGGTGTTTCGGCAGGCCGGCTCGTCGCGCAGCAGCTCTCTCGGACGGGCATCACGCGGCACGAGGTCGTGTCGGCTCCGTTCATCGTGCGCGAGTCGTGCGGGTGCGCTTCCGCCGAGGCGTCCGAACGCGGCAGCCATCCGCCGGGCCCCAACCTGGACCGCGATCGGGGTCTTCTGGAAGACGCCTTGCGCGAGCTGGTGCGTCGCGAGCTCACCGCCGCGCGCTTGCGACGCGAGCTGGCCCGCGTGGCGGGCGAGATCTTGGGGGCCCCGGACTACCCGGAGCTCGCCGCGGCGATGACGGACGTGTTCGGGCTACTCGGCCTCAAGCGCTTCTGGCTCTGCATCTACGCCGGCGGGCAGCGGCACGTGCGCGTGGTGCTCGAGTCGAGCGGCCGAGGCGTCATTTTCCGCCATCATTCGCAGCCATTCGGCGTGGAGGAGCTCTTGCCGCCCACCACCCTGAACCCCGAGAAACCGTGCCAGCTCCTGGTCGAGCCGCTCGAGATCGCTGGCGAACAGCTCGGCTACCTGGTGCTCGAAGGCAACGTTCGGGACGCGCACGCGTACCTGGAGCTACGTCGACATGTGAGCAGCGCGCTCGGCCGCCTGGCTTACGGGCGGGAGCTCAGACGGCTCTACGCTTCCGAAAAGAAACGCGTGCATCGCGGGCCCTGAGCGCCCGTCGCGCTCTCGAGCCGCGTCACCCGAGCTCGACGGTTTCGCGGGAGCGCTCGCCGGCTCCCGCTATGCCGCCCGGACCGCCGGGCGAGCATCCCTGGACCCTCCGCGAGTGGTCAAAGGTGCGCGCGCCACGACAATCCGTCGGCACCGCTGATCCGATGTTATCCTGAGAGGGATGAGCTCTGGCTCGCACCCCGCCCACACGACGCCCTCGGGCGTCAGCCATCCGACCATTTCGGAACCGAGCGGCTCGAGCTTCGATCGGCCGGTGCCGCGCGTCGGCAAGTACCGCGTGCTCTCCGAGCTCGGCCGCGGCGGCATGGCAAACGTCTACCTCGCGGTCGTTCACGGGCCCGGCGGCGTCAACAAGCTCGTGGTCTTGAAGGCGCTGCTACCCGAGCTCGCGAGCGAACCCTACGCGCTTTCCATGTTCCTCGACGAAGCGCGCCTGGCCGCGCAGCTCAATCACCCGAACGTGGTGCAAACGTACGAAGTCGGCACCGAAGGTGATCGCCACGTGATGGTGATGGAGTATCTGGAGGGCCAGTCGCTGTCGGCGATCCTGCGCTGCGGCGAACGAGCCGGCGCGCCGCTGCCGGCCCCGCTCTTCCTGCGCATCCTGATCAGCACGCTCGAAGGCCTGCACTACGCTCACGAGCTCCGCTCGTACGACGGCACGCCGTTGGAGTTCGTTCATCGCGACGTATCACCGCAAAACATTTTCGTCACCTACGCCGGACAAGTGAAGGTGCTCGACTTTGGCATCGCCAAGGCGGCGAGCTCTTCCACGCAAACGGCGACTGGCATCGTGAAAGGCAAAATCGCCTACATGGCGCCGGAGCAAACCATCGCCGACAACGTGGATCGCCGCGCCGACATCTACTCGGTGGGCTGCATTCTCTGGACCGTCGCCGCTGGCCGCAAGCTCTGGAAGAACACGCCGGACGTGCAGATCATGCGGCGCGTGATCAACGGCGAGGTACCGACGC
>DASWGX010000330.1:0-8485 GCA_036393455.1 Polyangiaceae bacterium | reverse complement strand
ACTGGACGCCCTTCAGCCACGCGGTTTCGGGCAAGGAGCTCGCCGCGCTGGTCGTGCGCGAAAAATTGCTCGAGTAGCCGAACGCTTTCCGATCGAACGCCGCGGAGCGCGGCGCGCCCGGCCCGCTCAGGACGCCCTGAGATCGCCGGCCAGCAATTCTCCAGCGCGGGACGCCATCGCCATGATGGTCAGCGTGGGGTTCTTCTCGGGAGTCGTGGGCCAGCAGGAGGCGTCGACGACCAAGACGTTGGGCGCCGCGTGCAGGCGATGGCGCGCATCGAGCATGCCGTAGCGCGGGGAGGCGTGCATGCGTGCGGCTCCGCCGTAGTGAACGGCCGCCCCGGGCGGCTCCTGGGCGAAGCTCGTCATCGTCGGGGCGCAGCCGGCGTCGTCGAAGTATTGGAGCATTCGCTCGCGTGCCGTCGCCAGAGCGCGCCGCGCGTCCTCGTCGAAGCGCACGCCGATTTCGGGGAGCGGAACGCCGAATTCGTCGCGTTCGGTCGTGCTCAATGTGATCCGATGCTGCTCCTTCGGGATCATGGTCCCGAACTGCCAGAAGTTGATTCCCGTGGTCTTGCGCAGGGCGAGGGACCTCCGGAGCAGACCACGCGCCAGCTTCACGCTTTGAATCGTGCACGCGGCGGCCATGAGCGGCGGGGATGCCGCATGCGGCGGCCGCGCCAGGTACGCTCCGATGCGCAAGCGCGACAGGGGCTTGCCGAGGCGGATCGAGCCGCCGGCCTTCGGGTGATCGTGAAAGTAGGCGCCAAGAACCCCTTCGGCGTTGCCGAGCCCCTGCGGGAAGTCGGAACTCGTCGAGTTCAGCAAGATCCGAGGAGAGCCGATGGGACCCGCCGCGAGGACGAAGGCGCGGCCGGCGATGCGGCGCAGGGTAGCGGTGCCTCGATCGAAATACACCGCCTGAGTGACGCGCCGGCCGTCCCACTCGAGGTGACTCACGTGAGCGCCCGTCACGAGGCGAAATGGCGCTCGCTTTGCGAAACGGCGAATCAAGTGCACGTAGCTGTTGTAAGCCGTGCCCGATTCGGAAGCCGCGAAGCGCCGGCCGCGTACTACCGGACGGTGCACCAGCGCCTGGCCGCCGCGCTCTGCCCCCTGCGCTACCGCACCCCAGTCCTCCGGCAGCGAGCGGGGCTCGGTCACACGGCACGCCGGCAACCCGGCCACGGTCTTGTCGCTGCCGAGCACGTCGAGGATGTGCTCTATGCGCTCGTAGTACGGGACCAATTCGTCATAGCGAAGCGGCCAGACGTAGCGCTCGTCGACGCGTTCCCCTTCGGTGAAGTCGTCGGCCTGGAACCGAACGACCTGGAGCGTCCAATAATTCGAAAGGCCGCCGAGCGCGAGGGTGGTTTGCCACACGGCCGACGAATCGTCCCGGGAGATGCACGGCACCATGTCGTGCCGCTTCAAGGTCGGAACGAAGAAGTCCTCGCCGGAGAGACGCAGGTGCAAGCCGGGACGAGAGCGGTCCGCCGATTCGAGCATCGTGACCGGGATGCCTTGCGCGAGCAGGGCTTCGGCGGCCGCAGCGCCCGCGAGCCCCGAACCCACGACGATGACCCGGCGATCGTCGGCGATGTCGTTCAAGTCGCCTCCTGCTCTGCGCGGTACCAGGCCGCCGAGCGGCGGATTCCTTCCTGCGCAGCGACCTCGGGCCGGTAGGCGAGCAGTCGGCGCGCCTTGTCGTCGAGGTAGACGACCCGGCGCGGGTATTGGCCGCGAACGTTCTGAAGGCGAGGCGTGGCTCGGAGCAGACTCACGAGGCGCTCGCGCGACGAACGGCGGTCCGTCGGCGCCAAAACCCGGAGCGGCGGTCTGCCCGGCGCGGGCTCGCGTTTGGGGGACGGCAAGCGTCGCGCCAGGGCCTTCGCCGCTCTCGGCAGCAAGCCGAAACCGGCGCGAGCGACGGTCTCGGCACGGGACCAGGTCCTGAGCGGAGGCAAGCCAAGCTCTTCGTTCATGAGCTCGAAGAACTCGTTCCACGTAACCGTGTCCGGACCATTGACGTTGAAGGCCTCGCCGGCGGGGATCGGCGCATCCACGGCGAGCGCGAGCGCGGCGACCAGATCGTCCACGTAAATCAAATTGCAGGTTCCCTCCCCGAGCTTGCCAAGGCTGCCCCAAAAGCCCGAGCTCAGCCAATTGCCGATCTCGACCACCCAGGTTTCGGAGCCCGGTCCGTAAACCACGCTCGGGCGAAACACGGTGACGTGCAAGCCACGCCGGGCCGCGTCCGCGCAGACCTCTTCCGCTTCGATCTTCGAGTCCGCGTACTGCCAACCCTGACGGAGCAGCGGCGCGGTCTCGTCGAGCTGCCCGGTGGCGCTTCCGTAGACGGAGGCCGTGCTCAGGTGCAAGACCCGCCTCGTGCCCTCGGCGAGCGCCGCGTCGCAGAGATTGCGTGTCCCCTCGACCTGTGTTCGTCGGTCACCGATGAAAGAGCTCACAACGACCGTCGCGCCGCGGACGGCTTCCCGCACGCTCTCTCGATCCAGAACGTCGCAGCCGACCCACTCGACGGCGCCGTCGCCGGTCGCCCTCGCGCGGCGGCTCGTGGCGCGGACGCGAAAGCCGCGCGCGCCGAACGACGCGACGAGCCGGCTGCCCACGAAACCCGAACCGCCGACGATGGTGACGCTCTCTGCCTTGATCGATTCCGGGCTCACCATGACACCTCGCGGAGCTCCCTTCGACGTTCAGCTGGCCGAAAGGAGCTCGTCGTAGAAACGCTCGAGCCGGGCGACGGTCGGGCCCCACCCATAGCGCTCCTCGGCAAGGCGACGCGCGCTTTGCCCCAGGCTTCGAGCAAGCTCCGGGGATTGAAGGATGCGGCACACGGCGTCCGCGAAGGTTTCCGGATCGTCCGCCAGAAGCAAGTGTTTTTCGTGCTCGACCTCGATGCCCTCCGCTCCCAGTCGCGTCGAAACGATCGCCTTGCCCTTGGCCATCGACTCGATGATCTTGAAACGCGTGCCCCCACCGATGCGCAGCGGCACGATCGTGACGGTCGCTCGATCCAGGTAGACGCGCGGGTCGTCCACGAGGCCGGTGACCTCGATGTAGTCGTTGCCGAGCTCTCGCACCGAGGCCGGCGGGTTCATGCCGACGACCTTGAGCATGACCTCGGGGTGCCTGGCGCGAATCTTCGGCAGCGTGTTTTGGACGAAGTCATGGATGCCGTCGACGTTCGGGACGTAGTTCATCGCGCCCAAGAATACGAGCGTCGCCGGGTCGGAAGCAGCTTCGCTCGGCCGAAAGCTTTCGAGATCCACCGCGTTCGGGATGACGACGGTGCGCGTTCCGGGCAAGTCGCGGCGCAGCACCCGCTCGTCGCGCGCCGAAGTCAGCGCCACGCCGTCGAAGCGGCGCCAGGCATCCAGTTCCTCGCGCCAGAGCTTGCGCCAGTTCACGGAGCAGTACAGGCGCCGGTCGAAGCGACCGGGTGTTTCGGCGGTGCGACGGTTCAGCTCGTATTCCACGTTGTGCTCGTCCAGGACCAGGCGAGCGCGCGCCGCACCGTTGCTGTTGACGCGATACGCCGCGGCCATCTGCGAGAATTCCACCTGAACCACGTCGTAAGGCCGCGAAGCGACCATCTCGTCGAGGCGCGCCTGGAACTCCGGGCGCCGGAACAGGTAGTATTCGAAGCTCTTGTGCGCCGCGAGCGAACGAAGTTGAAGCCAGCGCCGTCCGCTCATGTCCTGCACGTCGTGGGCGACGGTTACTACTTCGTGACAATAGGCGCGCGTGGCTTCCAGCGACACGGGGTCGTTGTCGGACAGGCTCAAGAGCGACACTTCATGGCCGTTCTTGCCGAGCCCGCGCATGAGCCCGTCCAGACGTCGCTGGGCGCCGTAGCGCGGCGGGCTCGGCAAGTAAGGCGTCAGGAAGAGCACCTTCATGGACTCGGGGTCGATGATTTCGGCGAGCGAGCGCCGACTGTCAAGGCAAAGCGCCGCTTTTTGGCCGAACCACGACGCGCCTCGTCTGCTTGCAGTCCGGCTTGCATCGCGCCCGCCTCACGCCCGCCTCACGCATGGTAGCGCCGGCGCATTTCATGCGTCTCGCTGCTGTTTCCGTGTGAGCTCGACCCCGAACGCGTCCCCGAAATCACTGGCGACCCGAAAATCACTGGTGACCCGAAATCACTGGCGAAAGGACCCGCGCCGAACCGGCGGGCGGTTGCGGGTCGCCCGAACGAGCGGCCGGCTCGGCGCGGGTGATTCCCAGTTCGCCGATCGTGCTGTACCATTGCAGGCTTTCCCGGAACTCTCAACTGTGAAGCGGATATGAAAGTCGTTCTGTTCTGCGGCGGTATGGGGATGCGGCTCCGGGACTATTCCCATCAGATCCCGAAGCCCATCGTCGAAGTCGGGTCGCGGCCGATTCTCTGGCACCTGATGAAGTACTACGCCCACTACGGGCACAAGGACTTCATCCTGTGCCTCGGGCACGGCGCCATGGCCATCAAAGAATATTTTCGCAAGTACGACGAGTGCGCCTCCAACGACTTCGTGATGACGAACGGCGGGCGAACGATCGAGCTCCTGAAGGAAGACATCGACGACTGGCGCATCACCTTCGTCGACACCGGCCTGCACTCCACCATTGGCGAGCGGCTGCGCCTCGTGCGCCAGCACCTGGGCGACGACGAGGTGTTCCTGGCCAACTACGCGGACGGCTTGAGCGACCTGGCGCTCGACGAGTACGTCGATACCTTCGTGAAGCGCGACAAGATCGCGTGCTTTCTCAGCGTACCCGCGCCGCACACGTTCCACATCGTTCACGCGGACGAGGCGCATCACGTCGTGAAGCTCGAGCTCGTGGCGCGGTCGCCGCTGCGCATCAACGCCGGTTTCTTCGCGCTGCGCCGGGAAATCTTCGAGTACATGAATCCGGGGGAAGAGTTGGTGAGCGAGCCGTTCGCGCGGCTGATCGAAAAGCGCCAGGTGCTCGCCGTCCCTTATGACGGCTTCTGGCGCAACATGGACACCTTCAAGGACAAGGTTCAGCTCGACGAGATGGTGGAGAAGAACCAAGCTCCCTGGAAGGTCTGGGAATAGATCGTCCGTGCGCGGCCGGACCCCGCCGCGATCAGCGCTCGGCTTCGACGAGCGCCGGGCGTGGCTTTCCGGACGCGCGGCGCAGCTGGTACAGGCGCAGGCAGGCGCCCATGAGGACGACGAGGATGCCTCCGATCTCGATGACCCAGTTGCCCCTGATGCCCCACAAGCTCGAACGGATGATCAAGTCCACGTGGTGCATCGACGAAGCGCGGACCACCACGAAGGCGAGCAGCGCCACGGTTCCGAGCATCGATAGATGCGTCGCCACGGGTGTCCGGCGCAACAGGCGGAGCAGCACCAGCACGGCCGCGGCAGCGCCGAGACCGATGCCTAGAATGAACGCCCGCTGCACCTTGTGCCGGTACTCGTACCAGCCCTGCTCCGCCGCCAGAATACGGCCGAGCTCCGTCATCGCCGTTTGCAGATCGAGCTGCTTGTTGACGCCAAGGACCAAGAGTCCGGCGAACACGACCCACCAGAAGCGCGCCTCACCCGTTGCTTGGGTCGACGCCACGCGACGCCCCGTGAACAGGCACGCGACGGCCGCGACGAAGTAGCACACGACGGTCACCCAGCCGATCGGCGACGGGTCTCCAATCCCGGGCGACCAGTAGCCGATCCAGCCACCGTGTCCCGCCGGAATCAGCGCGGTCGATGCGAGCCCCACGGCGTGGCAGAGTGCCATTAGACGGGCACCTTCGCGGCGAGCAGCCCATCGCCTGGAGCCCGATGCGCCGGGGAGGCGAGACGAACGGCCGTCCCGGGAGCACGACCGCGACGTCCCTCACGTGACGCCCATGCTAGGGTCGCCGACCAAATGTCGGCGTCCGGCAGCGAACAACCGGGGAGCATGCGTGGACACATACCGGAGCTCGACGGCATTAGGGGCCTGGCAATCGGCGGCGTGATGGCGCTGCATTTTCTCACCAACATGGCGGCGTTGCAAAGCCCGCTCGAGCGGGCCGTCTCGAAGCTGGCCTCCTACGGGCTTTGGGGCGTCGATCTGTTCTTCGTGCTCTCGGGGTTCCTCATCACGGGTATCTTGTACGACGCCAAGGGGGGCGCGCGCTACTTCCGTTCGTTTTACATGCGCCGCACGCTGCGTATCTTCCCGCTCTACTACGGCGTGCTCGCGCTCACCATGATCGTGATTCCGCGCGACTTCCTGGCGCGCTACGCGCCCGGCTTTCTCGAAGTGCGCGAGATCCAGGGCTGGCTCTGGCCCTACCTCACGAACTTTTACCTCGCTGGCGAAGGCGAATTTTCGATCCCCTACGTTTCGCACTTCTGGACGCTCGCGATCGAGGAGCATTTCTACCTCTTCTGGCCCTTCGTGGTCGCCTTCCTCTCGCGCACCGCGGCAATGCGGGCCTGCGTGGCGCTGAGCCTCATCGCGCTGTCGCTGCGCCTCTGGTTTTCGCATTTCGGACCGAACGAGCTTTACGTTCAGATCCTGACGCCGTGCCGGCTCGACTCGCTGTGCGCGGGCGCCTGGTTCGCCTTGGCGGTGCGAGGGCCGGAAGGCGTGAAACCGCTCGGTCTCGGGGCGCTGCGCTGGCTCATCGTGCTCGCCTCGAGCGTCGTCTTCATTTCGGTCTGGCATGCCGCGGACCCGCGCTGGGATGCCACTTTGCTGCCGCTCCGGACCACGCTGCTCTCGCTGTTCTTCGCCGTTTTCATCCTGTTTTCGGCCTGGAATGAAGGCCCGGCCCCGCTCAAGAGCTTGCTCCGCGCCCGCTGGCTCGTGATGCTCGGCAAGTACAGCTACGGCCTTTACGTCTATCACGGCATCGTCGCGTACATCATGCACGAGCGCCGAACGCTCGCCTGGCTGTACGAGCTCGTCGGCCCTGGCGTCCTTGCGCTCTTCGCCAACGCTCTGCTCGGTGTTCTGATATCGGTCGTGATCTCCGTCGCGAGCTACGAGTTCTTCGAGGTCCGCTTTCTGCACCTCAAGAAGTGGTTCGAAGTCGCCGAGCGCCGCCGGGGCGTGGTCGCACGAGCTTTGCCTGCTCCGACCTCGACGGAACGGGACCGCTCGTGACGGGACGCGGCGCGAAGCTCTTGTTCGCCGGCGCCGTCGCGTTCGCGTGCCAGTCGCGCTCCGCCAAGGATGCCGGACGGGCACCGGTCATCGCGGAACCACCGGTTCCCTCGGCGGGTCCCGATACGCCGCGCGCGGCGCCCCCCGTTTCCGCCGCCAGAAGGCCCGCGATGGGTACGCCGCGCCCCGTGCCGAACCCCCTGATTTCACGTGGGCGGCCCGCGTTCGCCCAAAGCTTCGCCGACGGTGCGACGGCGCGGCCCGTCAACGACGGCATCTACGGAACCTGGGCCGGAACGTTCCGCGGCGGCACTCCAAAGCCGGGACGTCCGGTTTGGGTCGCGATCGACCTCGGGACCGGTTACCGGCGCGTGCTCCTGGTTTGGACCGAGGGCGGCTCCGACTACACGAACGTCACCTACGGGAGTCCCGCGGACTATCGCGTCGAGGTGTCGGCCGATTCCACGAACGGCGCCGACGGCGCCTGGCGCAGCGTCGTCGAAGTAGAGGAAAATCGCTTCCACGCTCGCGGGCACAGCTTCGACTTCGCGGGCCAGCGCTTCGTGAGGGTCGTCTTCTTGCGCGCCCCGGCGCACAGCGCCAATGGCATCGCTTTCGCCGAGATCGAGGTATTCGACTTGTCGCAGGGAGGCACGGACACGTGGTTCTTCATGGGCGATAGCATCACGGCCGCGGCATACGATCGGGACTCGGAAGAGCGCTCACCGTCGTTTCCGGAGCTCGTGCATGCGCACGACCCTGCCTACTATCCCGCGCTGATCAACGGCGGTATCGGCGGGGAAAACAGCGACCACGCGCTCGAGCACATCGACGAGTGGCTCGCCGTCAATCCAGACTTCAAGTACTGGGCGCTCGGCTACGGCACCAACGACGCCGCCAGCAACCTGGACCGCGCCGACGGGTTCAAGGCGAACATGCAAGCCGTCATCGAGCGCATCCGCGCCGCGGGGCGGGTGCCCATCCTGGCGCGCATCCCGTACGCAACCGACGGACAGCACGAGCACGTGCCGCGCTTCAACGCGGCGCTCGAGGAGCTCTCGCAAACGCATCGGCTCTACCCCGGACCGAACCTTTACGCGTGGTTTCGCGCGCACCCCGAGCGGCTCGCCGACGGTCTTCACCCCGACGACCAGGGCATCGTGGCGATGCACAGGCTCTGGTGGGAGGCCGTGAAGCCGCTCTACGAGCGCTGAGCGCGGCTAGTGTTCTTGACGAGCGACGACGTTGAAAAATCAGTCAATTTTTGCAATGGCTGTTGGGCAAGTGGGGCTTTGGCCCCACGCGCAGCGCACCCCTTGCGGGGTGCGTTGTTGGGAGGGGGGACCCGAGC
>DASWGX010000329.1:0-7129 GCA_036393455.1 Polyangiaceae bacterium | reverse complement strand
CCGTCGCGGCCTCGGCCGCGGCGGGAGCCTCGTTCGAAGCGGCAGCCCAAGTGGTGGCGCGGCTTGTGGAGCGAACCGCGGCCGAGAAGCGCCCGCTGCTCTACAACGTGAACTTCCCGCCGGGAGATCGCTGGGTGCTGCGGGCGACGCGGCTCGGGCGGCGCATCTACGAGGAGTCGGTCGAGTTTCGCCGCGACCCCCGCGAGCGCGAATACCTGTGGATCGGCGGCGCCGGGGTCACCCACCGTCCGCTCGCCGGGGCGGACACCGAGGCTTTCGACCAGGGCGTGGTCGGCATCACACCGCTCGTCCTCGACTTGTGGTCCCGCGGCGAGCAGGAGCGCGTCGAAGCCCTGACCGAGGACGTCGAGTCCGCGACGACGGCGTGACCGGCATCGTGGTACACGGTAGGCGGCGAGGTTCGATTGGTAGCGCGCAAACGAGCGGTGTCTCGCAGTAAGCCGGTTCCGCCGCGGCGGCAGCCCACGCCGCGCGGCGTGGAACGCGAGGCGAGCAAGGAAGCCCCCGTGAGGCGACCGGAAGCGACGGGCTTGCTCGATCTCGAGTTCGACGCGATGAGCTACGTGCGAAGGCGGATTCGTACCGTTCCCGACTTTCCGCAGCGCGGCGTCATGTTCCGCGACATCACGCCGTTGCTCGCCGACCCCAGGGGGTTTCACATCGTGCTCGACGCCATCGCGCACCGTTTCGTGGGAGCGCACATCGATGCCGTGGTGGGAGTCGAATCACGAGGCTTCATCTTCGGAGGCGCGCTGGCCGCCCGCCTCAACTCGAGCTTCGTTCCCGTGCGCAAGCCGGGCAAGCTGCCGCACCACACCGACCGCGTGAGCTATTCCCTGGAGTACGGAGAGACGGAGCTCGAAATGCACCGCGATGCGCTCTACGAAGGCGCTCACGTCCTGGTGGTGGACGATCTGTTGGCGACCGGCGGTACCGCGGCGGCGGCCGGTGAGCTCGTGCACCGTCAGGGCGCCAGTGTGTACGCATACGCGTTCGTGCTGGAGCTCGAGTCGCTGGGCGGGCGCGGACGGCTGTTGCCGACTCCGGTAATCTCGGTGATTCGCTACAAGTAGTCGCGCACTTCCGCGCTTTCTCGGGCGGGAAACGCGAGCGAAGGGGTTTTATGAGCTCGAAAACTGGGATAACCTAGCCGGATGCGGAAATGGCTTACTTACGTCAGGGTCGCGGCTTGCTTCAGGAACAACGGGAACGCTATCCGGGCTGGTCTCGGTGTGCTGCTGTGGGCCTCGTTCGGGGTACCGGCGTGCAGCATCCAGCCGCCGCCCGGCCAGGATGAAACCTTCGGGCGCGGTACGGGCGGTGCCGGCGGAGAAACGGCCGCAGCCGGCGCCGGCGGCATGATGACGCCGCTGCCGGAGGTGCCGGCCGGGCTCGGTATCGGACAAGATTGCAGCGAAGGCGAGTGCCGCGCCGGCCTGGTGTGCGAAGCGGACGTCTGCGAACCGGCGGGCAACGTCGAGGATGGTGAGCCCTGCGTCGTGAGCGTCGAGTGTGCCGACGACTTGCAGTGCGTCGACGGCGTCTGCACGCCGGCGGGCGACGGCGAAGAGGGTGACGCGTGCGGCGGCGACGCCGATTGCGAGCGCGGCTTGCGTTGCGCCATCGTCGGGCTGAGCGCTCAGTGCGCGCGGGAGGGCGAAGGCGACGTCGGAACGCCGTGCGGCACGAGCCGGGATTGCTTGTCGGGCCTCGCGTGCCTGGCGCTCGCGGGAGACGATCCCGTATGCAGCGTCGGCCCGCGCGGCTTGCCGAATTTCGGCGGAGTTTGGCCGGGCGTCGACTGCGAACCCATCGACGACGACGCGCCGGTGCGCGCCTACTTCGAAGTGCCCGGAGCCGAAGATGCCCTCGAGGGCGACTTCTTCCGGCTGCCGTTTCCGAACGACGTCCGCATCGACGGCGGCGAGATCGACCTCGACGGCTTTCCGACGCCGGGCACGGCGCCGCTCGGCGTCGATCCGGTCCGGCTCTACGTGGATGCCGTCACGGAATCCGAATCGGGCTGGGGCGCCTACCCGACGGTGCTGTTCCGCTTCTCGGGGCAGATCGACTTCGAGAGTTTCCGCGACGACGAGTTCGAGACGGTGCGCTTCGTCGACGTCACGCCGGGCGCCGAGGAGCTCGGCGACTCCGCGGGCTTTCGCTGGTTCACCTTCACCGGCCGCGGGCGCTACGTGTGCCAGCACTGGTTCGGCGTGCGGCGGCCGACGGGCGCCCCGCTCTTGCCCGGTCACACCTACGCCATTTGGCTGACCACGGACGGTCGCGCGGAGAGCGGCGACGCCATCGAACGCGCCGACAACCTGGTCAGCGTGCTCGACGACGAAGAGCCGAGCGATCCGGCGCTCGAGCGCGCCCATGAAGCGTTCCAGCCGTTCCGCGACTTTTTGGACAGCGAGGGCATCAATCCGAACACGGTGCTGAACGCCTCGGTCATCACCGTTGCAGAAGTCCGCGACCCGATGCGCGAACTCGCCGACGCGATCGCCGCCGAAGACGTGCCGGAGGCCAGCGACTGGGTGCGCTGCGAAGACGGCGCCGAGTCGCCGTGCCCGGACGCCTCGGGCGACCGCGCCTGCGGGCCGGAGAACGACGACTACGACGAGTACCATGCGCTCGTGACGCTACCGATCTTTCAAGAGGGCGATCCGCCCTACCGAGACGAGGGCGGCAACGTCGACACCAGCGGTCCCGTTCGCAGCGAACAGGTCTGCATGGCGCTCACGGTTCCGAAGCTGGGGTTGCCCACCGAGGGCTGGCCCCTGGTCGTCTTCGCGCACGGCACCGGAGGCAGCTTCCGAAACCACGTGGTCCCGGAAGTGGCGGGAGCCCTGGCGCAGGCAGAAATCGACGGGACGGCGGTGCCCTTCGCCGTGCTCGGTATCGATCAAGTCGAGCACGGGCCGCGCCGCGGCGACTCCACCGACTCGCCGGAGAACCTCTTCTTCAACTTCCTGAACCCCGCGGCGGGACGCGGCAATCCGCTGCAAGGGGCCGCCGATCAGCTCGCGCTCGCACGTTTCGCCGCGGCGCTCGACGTCTCCGCCGCGGAGTCGGGCGGCGTCGCCATCGCCGTCAATCCCGAGGCGATCGTCTTCTTCGGTCACTCGCAGGGCGCCACCGAGGGAAGCCTCATGCTGCCCTACTCGGACGTGTACAAGGGCGCCGTGCTCTCGGGCAACGGCGCAAGCCTCATGGACTCCCTCTTGACGAAAACCAGGCCCGTCGACATCGCCTCGTTGATCCCCTTCGTCCTGAACGACTTCGACGCCGATCGCAGTCTTTTCATGGGCGACTATCATCCGGTGCTGAGCTTGGTCCAGCAGTGGATCGACCCGGCCGATCCTCTGAACTTCGCCGAGCCGGCCGGCTTTTCACCCCAAGCCGGCGGCACTCCCAAGCACATCTTCCAGACCTACGGTCTCGGGGACAGCTTCAGCACGCCGGAAACGCTCGTCACCTACGCGCGTGCCGCCCGCCTGACGGAAGTCGGGCCCCACTCGAGCGCCGACGAGCCCGATGATCTCTCGCTCACGCAGGCGGACGCGCCCGTGTGCGGCAACGGGCCGAACAGCGTGACGCTGGCGGTGCGCCAGTACGGTCCCCCGTCGGGCTCCGACGGGCATTTCGTCGCCTTCGACGTGGCGGGAGCGAATCAAGACGTGGTGCGCTTCCTGGCGGCCGCGGCACTCGGTCAGGTACCCCCCGCCGGTCCCGGCAGCTGCGACTAGCCGGCGCGCGTCGACGGCTCAGCCGTCTTCGCGGCGAAACGCCGTCACGGCGCCGATGCCGTCGCGGCCGAGCGCGAGCGCGATCAAGCGATCGACGCCGAGCGCGTTGCCCGCGGCCGGCGGCATCCCCTCGGCGAGCGCGGAAATGAAGCGCGCGTCGACGGGATAGACGGGCCGCTTTTCTCGCCGGCGCCGCGCGCGCTCGGCGCGAAATCGCGCGGCTTGTTCGGCGGCATCGGTGAGCTCGCCGTAGCCGTTCGAAAGCTCGATGCCGCCCAGATAGAGCTCGAAGCGCTCGGCGACGCGTGTATCGCGCGGCGAGCGCCGCGCCAGAGCCGCCAAGGCGGCGGGGTAGTCGGTGAGAAACACCGGCCGGCGCGCGCGCGCGAGCGACGGTTCGACGCGCTCCACCAGAAGCTCGAAGAAACGCTCCTCATCGCGCTCGGCGAGGGCCGAGGCGTCGCTCTCGCCCGCGAAGCGCGCGAATGCTCGCGCCACCGTCATGCGTTCGAACGGCGCGCGCACCTCGACGGCGCGGCCCGCGCACACGATGCGACGGCTGCCGGCGAGGCGCTCGACGACGCGGCACACGATGCGTTCGGTGTCGCCGATCACGTCCTCGATGCGGGCGAAGCTCCGATACCATTCGAGCAGCATGAACTCGGGCTCGTGCCAGGCGCCGGCCTCGTCGGCGCGAAAACAGTGACCGAGCTGATAGATGCGCGGCAAGCCCCCGGCGAGCAGGCGCTTCATGTGAAATTCGGGCGACGTCGCGAGGTAGCCGCGACCTGCGCGCAGCGCTTCCACGTGCGCGTCGAGGCCCGGCGCGGGCACGAGCACGGGCGTGTCCACTTCGACGAAGCGCTCCTTTTCGAAGTAGCTGCGGATCTCCGCAAAAGCGTCGCTTCGCGCCGCGAGCGCCCGACCGAGCGGGCGGATAGCGACGCGCCAGAATTCGCTTTGACCCGTGGGCTCCTTGCCCGCGTGCCGCTCGACGAGCGTCGCGCCCGCGAGCCGGCTCGGGCCCGGACCGCGTTGCGAGGCCATCGCGCCCTGAACCACCACGAGCTCTCCGACGGCGAGCTTCGCGGGGCGGGCGAGCTCGACCACGATCGACCCGAGCGCATCGGCCACGATGACCCGCGTTCCGTCGACGCCGACCACGCGCCCGCCCACCCGAACGCCGCGGCGCCGAGCAACCCGAGCGGCGTCGCTCGGCGCAAGCACCTCGGGCACCGCAGGCTTTGCGCTCGCGCTCTTCTTCAACCGCCGCCGAACGCGCGCGCCGCGAACGCGGCGACCTCGGCGCCCATCCACGGCCCCAGGACCGCCAGCGCGATGGCCACGACGACGAGGCGCGGCAGGTGGGCCAGCGTGAAGTCCTGCACCTGCGTCGCGGCCTGAAAGACCGCGACGACGAGGCCAGCCGCCGCCGCTATCGCGACGACCGGCAGCGACACGAGCACTGCGAGCAGCAGCGCCTCTTGCGAAAGAGCCACCAAGTCCGACAGCGGGAGCAAGCTCAGGCCCCTCCCGCGCCGCCCTGGCTCTCGCCTGCCGAACCCGACGCGCCGCTCGGTGGGCTTCCGCCTTCACCGGTCGAGCCGCCGGCGCCGTTCACGGAACCACCCTCGCCGCCGCTCGCGCCGCCGGCTCCGCCCTCTGAACCGGCATCCGGCGCAGGGCCGCCGCCGGATGTTGTCCCTGGGCTCGAGCCACGCCGCAGACAGCGCTCGTCGCTGATGGACTCGCCTTCCGGCGGACAACAGCGATCGGTCTCTCGAATCTGAAGCTCGTCGGCCTGCACGCAGACCAACGAGCCTTCGCAGTCACTGTCGTTGTTGCCGCTGATGCAGCGCTCGCCTTCACCTTGCCGCGTGCAGGCGAGCGCGACGTTCAGCGAGAGAGCAAGCAGGAGGAAAGTCCCGGCGACGCGGCAGCCGGGCCGGACACGGGAAGCAGCGCGTTGCATGAGTTTCGGCCTTCTAGCAGGACCCTTCGGGGCCTGGCAACGCCTCTCCGGTGCCGCTCGAGTCTCGATCGGTGGATGGGGCCGGGCGTAGGCGCGGCCCAGGAAGGAGGACTTGGGTTGGTGGAGGAAGGCCGAGAGCCGCAGGCTCTGGGCAGAGGGAAGGTGGACCGCGCTGGCACGCGGAGGGCTCAGAACTGCCGAAAGAGCTGGGCTCCAGGCGCGCTCGGAGATAGCCTTCCGATTGCGACGGATCGGGGCATGCGGAGGCTCAGAACCCTACTCGGCTTGACCTTGCTGCAATGGGGGTTCGCCGCGGCGTGCGCGGGCGATAGATTCGTCGCCACGGACGGCGACGATGAATCAACGGGAAGCGCCGTCGCCTCGGCGATGGACGGAGCGGGCGGAGACTCGAGCCAGAGCTCGAGTCAGACGAGCTCGGCCGACGACGGCTCCGCGAGCGGCCCGACTGGTGGAGGGGGAGACGCGGGCGCGGACGGTTCCGCGTCCGGCAACACGACGTCGAACGGCGCGACATCGAACGGCGGCGCCGCGAGCGGGACGCCGGGAGGCTCGGGTCCCGGCGGGGCCGGCGGGACCGGCGGGACCGGCGGCTGCCTCGACACGACGTGCACGATTGACGATTGCGAGGAGGGGACGACGACGTTGAGCGGTGTCGTGTACGATCCGTCGGGAACGCTGCCGCTCTACAACGCGCTCGTATACGTCCCGAGCGCCAGTCTGGGCGCCGTCGCGAGCGCGCCTTCGTGCGAGCGCTGCGGCGCGGTGCCTTCCGGCGAGCCGCTCGCCGTCACGCTGTCGAACGCGCGCGGCGAATTCGTGCTGAGCAACGTTCCGAGCGGAACGAGCGTCCCGCTGGTCGTACAAGTCGGCAAGTGGCGCCGGCAGGTAGTCGTTCCCGCGGTCACGGCGTGCGTCGATAACCCGCTCGATGGCTCCGCTCTGACGCGGTTGCCGCGCAATCGAGCCGAGGGTGACATACCGTTGATTGCCATGGTCACTGGCCATTCCGACGCGCTCGAGTGCCTCTTGCTCAAGCTCGGCATCGACACCGCAGAGTTCACGACGGACGCGGGAGCGGGGCGGGTTCACATGTACTACGGCGGGGCTGCGAACACCGACGGCGCGGGCGCGACGAGCTTTGCGGCCGAGCTCGGTCAGGCTTCGTTTGCGCACGCTTCGACGCTCTGGGGGAACGAAGGCAAGCTCTCGGGGTACGACGCAGTGCTGCTGTCGTGCGAGGGCAGTCAGCTTCCGGACGAGAAGGACCCGTACCTGGCGAACTTCAAGGCGTTCGTGGACGGCGGCGGCCGTGCCTGGGTCGGTCACACGCACTCCTACTGGCTGCGCCGGGGGCCGGACCCGC
>DASWGX010000328.1:0-3408 GCA_036393455.1 Polyangiaceae bacterium | reverse complement strand
GTTCTGTTCCAAGAGGTGCTTGGCCTTGCCGAATTGGACGGAAAAGCCATGCTCGCGTTGGATCTCCTCGGCGACGCCGGGGATGCTCTCGATCACGCTGAGCTCGTAGACGCTCTGGGCGTTGTCGGTGACCGGGCCGTACGAGTCCACGGCGATGGTGACCGGGCCCATGCCGAGAAAGCCGAAAGCGACCAGCCCGAAGGCGAACACGGCCGGCGCGATCATGATGGAGCCGAGGCCGGCGCCCGATACGTAATAGGAAATGCCCATCAGGGCCACGAGCACGACGCCCATCCAGAAGGCGCTGAAGTTGCCGGCCGTGAGCCCCGAGAGCACGTTCAAGGACGCGCCGCCCTCGCGCGACGAGGTCACGATCTCGTCGACGTGTTGGGACTCCGTGGACGTAAAAACCTTGATCAGCTCCGGGATGATGGCTCCGGCCAGGGTGCCGCAGCTGACGATGATGCTGAGCTTGTACCAGAGCGTTCCGTCGCCGAGCGCCGGGATCAGGAGATAGGAAGCCAGGAAGGTCAGCGCGACCGAGACCACGGAGGTGAGCCACACCAGCTCCGTGAGAGGCCTTTCGAAGTTCATCTCCGACGCGTTCGCGTAGCGGGCGCGCTGATACACGTCGTTCGCAAGGTAGGAGGCGGCGCTCGCCACCACCATCAAGACGCGCATGGCGAACAACCACACCAAGAGCTCGACCTGCACGGTGGCATTGGCGATGGCGAGCAGAATGAACGAGATCAGCGCGACGCCGGTCACGCCGTAGGTCTCGAAGCCGTCCGCGCTCGGCCCCACCGAATCGCCCGCGTTATCGCCGGTGCAGTCGGCGATGACGCCGGGATTGCGGGCGTCGTCTTCCTTGATCTTGAAAACGATCTTCATCAAGTCAGAGCCGATATCGGCAATCTTCGTGAAGATGCCGCCCGCGATGCGCAGCGCCGAGGCGCCCAACGACTCGCCGATCGCGAAGCCGATGAAGCACGACCCGGCATAGTCACGCGGTATGAACAAGAGGATGATCAGCATCAGCACGAGCTCCACGCTGATCAGGACCATGCCGATGCTCATCCCTGCCTTGAGCGGGATGGCGTAAACGGGAAACGGCTTGCCGGCCAGGCTGGCGAAAGCCGTGCGCGAATTGGCGTACGTATTGATCCGGATGCCGTACCAGGCCACGCCGTAGCTGCCGGCGATGCCGATCAGGCTGAACAAGACGATGATCAGAACCTTCGACGCCTCGAGGCCGCGCAGCGGGCCGAAATAGACGACGATGATCGTGCCGATGAACAGCTCGAGCACCAGGATGAACTTGCCCTGCGTCAGGAGGTACGTCTTACAGGTTTCCCAGATGAGGTCGCTGATCTCCTTCATGGAGCGGTGGACCGGCAATGCGCGGACTTGTCCGAGCGTGATGATACCGAACCAGATGCCGAGGCCCGCGACGACGAGGCCCCAGCTGAGCAGCGCCTGCCCGCTCATGCCGAGCACGGTCACCTGGGCGAGGTCGGGCAAGACCAGGCTTGCTTCACCGCCGTGGTGCGGGGCCGAGCTTTCCGTCGCCGCCGAGGCGGTTCGACAGCAAAACATCACGGTGCCGAGCACGACCAAGAGGGTTCGACTGAAGCCGCCGGGCATACTTTACCTTCATCGCCGAGGGGGAGGAGCTTTCCCTCGAGTTCGCGCGAGCGAAGTAGCAGAAGCGCGGCCGCCGGCAAGCCCCCGTCTGCGCCGGTAGACCGGAGCCAAGCGGGCGTCGATGTCGCGAGCCAGTTTGCGCCCGAATGGCGCGTTGGCCGCCGGGCCTGGCCACGATTCGCACGGCGAGGAATGAAGCGCGGCGCGTCCGTGTTGACCGGAGCAACCACGCAAGCGCTGTCGCATGCAACTTCCGAACACCCTTCCCCTCGGCGCGCCGGTAGAGAGCAACGTCGCGCTCGTCGCTCTGGAACGTGGCGCGGGCTGGCAAGCAGCGGAATGGGAGGCGTTCGCGAACGAGATCCAGCGGGGCATCGACGCCGTGGTCGTCGCGCAAGACCGCGAAGAGTCGGACCCAGCTTTCATCGAGCGGGTGAAGGCGCGCGCGAGTCGACTCGGAGCCGCACGCGTCGTGGCGGCGTTGCTCCTCGTCAGCGACGAGTCGGGACCGGAAAGGGCCGAGACGCGCCGCACGCTTGCCGAAACTCTGCGTTCCTCCCTCGACGTGGCTGCGGGGGCCTCCTTGACGGTCAGTGCGCCCGAGCTCGCGTGTCCGGAGTTCAAACACGAGCTCGTGGCCTTGGCGGGCACGCTCGCGGAGCGTTCGCGCGGCGCGCGCGTCAACGTGCGCTTCACGCGCAGGCCGAAACCGCGAAAGCAAGCGCCGCGCGCGGTACCGGCGCGGTTCTTCGCGGTCGGTTGAGGCGGCGTTTTCGCCGCGGCGGCTAGGCCGGCTCCCCATCGATCAGACGCCGCACCACGACGCCAGCGGCCGCGAGCCCGAAGGCGCCGGTGACGAACGCCGCGGACCCGTCGATGCGCGCGCGCCGCTCGCAGTCGTGCTTGCCGTTCCTTCCTCCGGGGCACACGCAGCGAAAACCGCGCTCGCCGTCGTACTCGAGGGGAGCGGGAGCGCGAGGCATTTCGGTGCTGAACACCGCCGCCACGCCGAGCGGCTTGCCGCGCTCGAGCGTGAGCCCGTGGCGACTTCGCAAAAGCTTGCGCAAAGCCGACGCGAAGGGATCGTTGTAGGTATTGCAGAGATCGTCGGTGACCACGGCCGTCGGGTCGAGCCGCGCCGCGGCTCCCATCGCGCTGACGATGGGGAGGCCGCGCTCGACGCAGGTCGCTATCAGGTGAGCCTTGGCCGTCAGGTTGTCGATCGCGTCCACGACGTAGTCGATGTCGCCTGCGAGCAGCCGTTCACTGGCGCCCTCGGAGTAGAACTCTTCGACGGCCTCGACGAGCGCCGTAGGGTGAACGAGCCGGAGCCTCTCGGCCATCACGCTCACCTTGGAGCGTCCGATCGTGCCTTTGAGCGCGTGGAGCTGCCGATTGACGTTCGTCACGCAGATGCGATCGAAGTCCACCAGGCGCATCGCGCCGACGCCGCTGCGCGCCAGCGCTTCGGCGGCGAACGTGCCGACCCCGCCCAGGCCGATCACGACCACGCGCGCCGCTGCAAGCCGCTCGAGGCCCGGCTCGCCAAAGAGGCGCGCGGCGCGATCGAAGCGACGGTGTGTGCGAAACGCGGCGTCCTGCGCCGCGGGTTCGTCCGCGGGCTCGGCGCCTTCGCGCGCCCCGGGCTTGGAGCGGGAGTCCGACGTCAGAGGCAGCATCGAGCGCGATTTAGCACGGGAAGTATCCCTCGGCACTCGGCAGTCGGGACGGGATGAACACGATATCCATTTCGGAGTTCGATTC
>DASWGX010000327.1:0-2326 GCA_036393455.1 Polyangiaceae bacterium | reverse complement strand
CACAGCGTCGACTACGAAGCCGACGTGTGGGGAAGCTACGGAGGCGGCTTCCTCGGCTTGTCGGAAGGCGGGACCTGGAACGAGCCGGTCGAACGCTGCGCCAACCAGTTTCCGCACACCGCGCACACGGACATCTCGATTGCCGGTCTCGGTGTGAACCATCCGAGCTGCCCGGGGAAACGCATGATCATCAATTGCCTGTAGGGTAAGGCGGGTTCACGCCGCTAGCATCGAGCAGACGCCGGGCCGCGGCGCGCAAGGGGCTCCCAGATTCGATCGCCGCACTCCGCGTCGCTCGCGCACGGAAACATCGGTCCGATGCACGCTCCACACCCGGGGGGCGCGAACGTTTCCCCGCAAGCCAGGGTTCGCTCCGGGCGGCCCACGACGCCAGGGCGGCGCGGCGTTTCACCGCGCCGCCCCTTACCATGCACGGCTCCGACTGCCGCTCACGCCTCCGTGCTGGCGGCGTCGCCGTCCGGCGCCGTCGCCGCCGCTGCTTCGGCCTGGCTCTTGCGATAGCGGGCCACGCGCTGGCGTGTGTAGGCGCTGGTCACGCGCCGCACCGTGGCCGGATCGTGCCGAAACACGTAGCGTGCCGCGGCGCGCACCAGCTGCATGCGCTCGTAGAGCATCGAGGCCAGCCGATTGCGGAGCTCGAGCGCGCGCTGCTGCTCGTCGAGCGGCGCGCCGGCGACCTTGTGCGCCGACCGATCGCGAAGCTCGCCAGCAAGCGACGCCGCCTCGTCGATCAACGCCGCGTCGAAGGCGCCGAGACTCGTCAGGCGCGCGCGGTGCATCTCGGCGAGCCCCGCGTAGTCGCTGAGCGCCGCCGCGAGCGCGTCGTGCGACGTCGGATTGTCGTGCGCCGAGGCGAGACGCTCGAGCCGCACGTCGTCCACGTCGTCGATGCCGTCGTCGAACAAGAACTCGAGCCCCGCGACGATCTCGCCGAGCACGAACTCGGCCCGCTGAGCGGGCGACTCCGGCGCGGATACCGTCAGCAGATACTGCGTTTGCGCCGCCTGCGTCGCTTCCTGAAGCTCCAGGATCTCCTGCCCGAGCTCCTTTCGGAACTGCCCGCCGCTGACCGCTTGGTCGAGCCCCGGCCGCGTGACTCGACCGCGCGCGTCGACCCTGGTTGGATAGTGAGTTTCGAGGAAACGCGCCACGTCGACCGCTTCCCCGGTGAGCACGTGCAGCGGAACGCCCACACGCGCCGGTTGTTCGGGAAGCGCCCCTGCGGCCTCTTCCCACTTCTCTAGCATTGCATTTTTCATCGATACATCTCCTGTGATGGTTTTCGAGCCACACGGGAGAAGATCGCGTAACGCATCGAAGAGCCGCGTATCGCGCCGCGCCGCGCCGTGTGACGCACCGGGATGCACGCTGTATCGCAGCGCTCAGCCGGTGTATCGCACGGCGCGGTGCGTGTATCGCACGACGCCTCGATGTATCGCACGAGCTAGACCATGTAGCTCATGGACGGGCTCGGCCGGTGGCGCGGGTGAGTTGCGGAAAAAAGATCGGGGGGGGAGGTTCGGGCTGGCCGATCAACGGGGGAGCTATCTGGTGCCCGAGGCACTCCCGACGACGGAGCCCGACGGCGCTTGGCCGGACGAGGACGTGCTGCGCTTCCGCTACGAGTACGAGCTCTTGCCGGTGGGGCTGGTGCCGCAGCTGATCGTCGAGGCGCATCGCTTGCTCGACCGCGAGCGGCCCACCTGCTGGCGCCTCGGGGCGGTGTTTCACCACGCCGATTGCAAGGCGTTGGTGCGCGCCGACCGGGAACGCGGACGCATCGACATTGCGGTGTGGGGGCCGGACAGGCAGCGCCGTTCAGCGCTCAACGTCGTCTGCGTGCATCTCGACGGCGTGCACGCGTCGCACAAGGAGCTTGGACACGCAGCGCGCGTGCCGCTGCCCGAGCAGCCCGACGTGACCGTGGGCTACGAACATTTGCTGAGGCTCGAACAGAACAAGGGTTCGGCGTACCTGTGGCTTCCGGAGGGCGCCGAGCGTGAGTACACGGTGGCGGAGCTGCTCGACGGGGTGCGGCGTGAGGAGGACGGTCGAGGGCGTGCACTACTCGCGAAGCGAACCGCGCCCGTCGATCAACGCGCGAGCGAGACAGAAGCGGCGAGGGCTGCCGGCGACAGCGAGGGGGCGAGCAGCAATTCGACGGCAGTGGGAGCCCAACCGCGCTGGGAGCGGATCGCCGTTTTCGTCATCGGGGTCGCGTTCGTGCTCCTCTTGCTCGGGATCGCGCTGTTCGTACCGCACCCCACGACGTTTCAGTTACTCGTGTTCCGCGTCGTTCTGGCTC
>DASWGX010000326.1:0-5504 GCA_036393455.1 Polyangiaceae bacterium | reverse complement strand
GCTTCGCGCCGGCGGATGCGCCGGAGCTATTCGTCGCGGTGGTCGTGGTCGGAGGCGGCCCCCACGGCGCGGCAGCGCCGCTCGCAGGCCGCATTTTCGAGCGCGTCGTGAAGCGCTGAGTCGGGAACGCCGAGACAAGAGTGGGAACGCGATCGACCGTCGCGTACGCGCAAGCCGTCAGGGACTCTGGGGCTTCCGTGGGGCTGGAGGACCCATCGAAAGATCGACGCGCGGCCCGAACGTACGAAGGACCGCGCGCTCGAGCCCGGCGGTTTCCGCCGTGAGCCCTTCGACTTCGAGCAACACCATCCCGACCTCCGGACAGAAAACCGTACGCGCCCGCTTCGACGGATTCTGCTCCACGGTTTCGACGCAATTGTCGAAGGCACCCGCGGGGGTCTGGATGCGCTCGGTCGTGGAATTGACGCGCACGGTACCGAAAGCACCCTGGAATTCCGAACCGGCGAAGAGCGGCTGGCGCAAGAGATAGCCTCCGGTCACGTGACGCGCTCCGTCGGGACCGAGTTCGAGCAGCTGGGGGCGACCCGCGACGACGAGCTCGGCGCGAAGCTCGCTCTTGCGCACGACTTCGAGCATCAAGATGCCCTTTTCACCGGTGTCTTCGGAGCTGGTCTCGTAGGTGTAGACGGTGCCGTCGACCAGCGGCAGATAGCGCTCGACGTCGAAGCGGCGCGCCGCGGGCTCCGTTTCCGGGGTGTTGGCGGAACGGCCGCCGCAAGCGGCGAGCGCCGCGACGACCGAGAGAACCCACCCGGAGCGATTCATGAGCTCAGTGACCGTGTGTATAAGAGTACAGAATCAGGGCGCCAAGCAACGCGACGGAAATCCAGAGCAGATAGCGGGCCAGGGGATCGGGGTCGATGCGCTGGCGGAGGTCGAGCGCTGCACGCCGTACTTTTGGGTCCCCGCTCTTCTCGGCAAGCTCGGGGGCGCCCTCGCGGACGGTCGAGTAGTCGCCGGCCACGAAGGCGTCGAGCAGCCGGCGGAGCTCGGGATCCTCCGGATACCCGGAGGCGAACGGGGGCAAGCTTCGCGCCGCCGCCTCGGTGCCGCCGTTCGGGGCCTCGTCGCGCGAATCACTGGGCTCTGCGTCTTGGGGCATCGGTGGTGAAGTCAGAATTGGAAGTAGACGAAGGGGACGGATTCGCTGCTGACGACTTCGCGCAGGACGAGCCCGACCGCGAGGAGGGCGACGCCTTGGGCAGGAGCGGGAAGCGCGACGAAGCCGCTCTGCAGCCGAACGTACCACGCTTCGGGCGCCCAGTGACTGCCGAGGCCGAGGGCCAGCACGGCGAGCACGGAGCCGTGCAGGTTCGGATGATAGACGGTCATGGTCGTAAGGCGTTCGAACAGCAGGGCCGCCTTGGAGAACGTTTCCGCGCGAAAGAAAATCCAACCCGCACAGACCCAATGAAAGGTCGCCACGACGCCAATCAGGCGCCAGAGCAAGAGGCCGCCCGGCGGATCCGGCGCGCGGGACCTCCAGCGCCGGCGCTGCCAGGCGCGCGTCAGCGCGAGGGCGCCGCCGTGGAGCCCGCCCCACGCCACGAAGGTCCAATTGGCGCCGTGCCAAAGGCCGCCGAGCAGCATCGTCAACATGAGGTTCACGTACGTTCGCCCCGCGCCCTTGCGATTGCCGCCGAGGGGAACGTAGAGATAGTCGCGCAGCCAGGTCGACAGCGAAATGTGCCAGCGGTGCCAGAAGTCTGCGATGTCGACGGCCTTGTACGGCGCGTTGAAATTCTTCGGAAAGCGCACGCCGAGCAGCAGGGCCGAGCCGATCGCGATGTCCGTGTACCCGGAGAAGTCGCAGTAGATCTGCACCGCGTAAGCGACGACCGCGACGTAGCATTCGAGCGCAGAGTACTGGAGTGGCGCGTCGAAGACGCGGTCGATCAAGTTGAGCGCGAGATAGTCGCCGATGGCGACCTTCTTCACGAGCCCGGTCGCGATGAGGAACAGGCCCTCGCCGCCTTCCGCCACATTGAAACGCGGCGGGTCTCCGAGCTGCGGCAGTAGATCTCGTGGGCGGACGATGGGGCCGGCCACGAGATGGGGAAAGAAAGCCACGAAGCTCAGGTATTCGAGATAGCTCTTCCGAGGTTCGATGTGGCCGCGATAGATGTCGATGACGTAGCTCATCGACTCGAACGTGAAAAAGCTGATTCCGATCGGCAGCGCGACGCGCAGCGCGATTTCGGGTGGTTCGTAGCCGAGGGCCGCGAGCGCGGTGGAGACGGACTCGACCCCGAAGTTGAAGTACTTGAAAAACCCAAGGAAGCCGAGGTTCAGAACTACGGTGCCGCACAGCCAGAGCTTGCGGCGCCTCGGCCCGCGGCTTTTCGCGATGGCGTTGCCGAGCAGCCAGTCCGCCGTGGACGAACCCCAGATCAAAGGCAGGAAACGCCAGTCCCAGTGCGCGTAAAAGACGTAGCTTGCTCCGAGGATGAAGAGCAACCGCACTTTTTTCGCCCGCACTACCGCGAAGCACGCCGCCGCCGCGCAGAGGACCAGCGCCACGCCGAAGACCGACCCGCCGGCGCCCGGAGCTCCCAGGGCCCCGAGCGCGAGGGAGACGGGATCGGTGTGATGATCCCGGTAACAAAGCCAGCTGAGCGCGGCGGCGTTGACGCCGACGCTGGCGGCGGCCGCGCCGGCGTGCTCGGGCGTCGTTCGGCGGCAGAGCAGCAGCGTGAACCCGCCGGCCAGGCTCGCGAGGCCCAGACCGAGCCACGTAGGGTACGCGAGCGCCGTTCCGGCGAGCGCGCACCAGGGTAAGAGCTTCGCCCAGCGGCGGTTGGCCAAGAGCCACACGACGACGAAGACGACGGCGAAGAACTTCGCGTAGGCGAGGGTGTTGAACGGCACGCGCGGCCGGGAGGATCGGCCCATAGCGCTGAACCTTCAAGATCCTGGTCGCCCGCCCGCGGTTCGACGCGCCGTCCGGTTCGGGGCCCCGTGGCGCGAGCTTGCCCGGCCAGCGGCGTGCCTCCCCGATGATTGACCCGCGGGCGCGATTCTTCGAGGCTGGCGGGCTCGGAGCATGTCGTACGAGTCGGAGACCGCACGTGGCGAATACTGAGCGACTCGGCCTTCCGAAGGCGCGCCTGGCCTTCTTCGCCGCGACGTTCGCAAGCTGTGGCCTCTTCGCCTACGCCTTGCTCTACGGCGGCGTATCGCCGCTGTTCACGGTGCTCTGGCTTTGCGGCTACGTAGCGCTGTCGACCGTCGGTGTGCTCGTCCCGCAGCTCGAGATGTACGGGAACGTCGTCGCGCGGCTGCCCAAAGGGCGAAACTGCGTCGCTCTCACGTTCGACGACGGGCCCCACCCGGTGACGACGACGGCCGTGCTCGACCTCTTGGAAAACCGCGGCCAGCGTGCCACGTTCTTCGTCATCGGCGAAAAGGCCGAACAGTATCCGGATATCGTGCGGCGCATTCACGCGGGCGGCCACACGCTCGGCCTGCACGGCTTTACCCACGCGCGCCTCTACTCCTTCAAGTCACCGCGCGTCGTGCGCGACGACATCGTGCGCACGCAGGACGCGCTGGAGCGAATCTGCGGCGTTCGGCCGACGCTGTTCCGTCCCCCGATCGGCTACGTCAGCCACCGGACGGCGGCCGGAGCCCGCGCGGCGGGAGTCACGACGGTGGTCTGGTCGGTACGCGGGCTCGACGGCTTCGGCCCGACCAGCCGCGCTCGCGTCGTGCGGCGCATCCAGCGCAAGCTCGAGGACGGCGCCATCGTGATGTTGCACGACGCGGCGGAGCGGGAACAGTTCGAGCCCGCCGGCGTCGGTGCCTTGCCGGACATTCTCGACACGCTCGATCGCGCGGGGCTTCGCAGCCGTGGGCTCGAGGAACTGCTCGGCTCCGATGACGGCCGCGACGACGAACCGGCGCGGCGGTCGGTCTGATTCAATCGCCGGGCGGTAAAGGCGGAGCCGGCGCTGGTGACAGCGGCAGGTCGACGACGAAGCGAGCGCCGGCCGGCGCCGTCGTATCCAGGCGCACGCTGCCGCCGACCGATTCCACGAGACCGCGGCACACCGCGAGCCCGAGGCCGGTCCCCTTGCCGGTTTCCTTGGTGGTCACGAACGGCTCGAACAGCCGCTCGCGCACCTCCACGCTCACCCCCGGTCCGTCGTCGGAGACGGCGAGCGTCACGCCGTTCGCCGTTCGCCGCGCAGAAACCTCGACGTGCCCGCCCGGCCCGCACGCGTCGGCTGCGTTCATGACCAAGTTCAACACGATCTGAACGAGCTGTTCGTCGCTCAACGCGACCGCGGGCAGGTCCGGTTCGATATCGAGCGCGAGCTCGACGTCGTCGAGCGCCTTCTGGGGGCTCAGCAACGCCGCGGTGTCGTGCACGGCGCGTTCGACGTTGCCGGGCTCGTTCGGTTCGGCCGCGTTGCGGGTCGGCCTGGCGAACTCCAGAAGGTCGCGCAGGATACGATGAATCCGTTCGGTTTCGCGGCGCATGCGCTGAATGAAATCGCGTTGCTCGTCGGGTGGGAGCTCGACCGACAGCAGTAGTTCTTCGAGCCCGATCAGAGCGGAGATCGGGTTTCCAATCTCGTGCGCCAAGCCCGCCGCCAGGCGTCCCACCGACGCGAGGCGCTCGGAACGAACCAGGCTGTCCTGGGTGGACTTGAGCCGCGAGGTCGCTTGCTCCACCTCGTCGATCTTGCGGCGCAGGGCTTCTTCCTCGCGCAGCAGCCGTTCCGTCATCGAGCGCAGGCTGCGTCCCAGGGCGCGAAGCTCGGGGCTGCCGCCGTTCGGAATCTCGAGGCGTCGCGCGCCTGCCGCGACGCGTTCGGCGGCGTGTGCGAGCTCGTCGAGCGGCCGGACGATGAGGCGAGTCAAGGCGAAGTAGGTCAAGACCAAGAGCCCGAGGGCGAACAGGCCCGTGTAAAGACCCATCAGTCGCACCAGCGGCGGCGCGCCGGCGGCGGCGTCATCGGTTCCAATCACGACCAGCACCGCTCCGTCGTGGTCCGGTACCACCACGGCCACCGACGGCTGTCCCGCGCTGTCGGTCTCGAGCACGGCTTCCCGATCGTGCTCGACGCGCTGCCACACGTCCGCGACGACGGCGTCCGGGCCGGCGCTCGCCGTGAGGCGTCCCTCTTGGTCGAAAACACCGACGGCGTCGACGCCTTCGCTTCCCACTTCCGCCGCGAGCAGGTTCGACAGCGCTTCCTCGGAGCGAAGGCGTTTGGCTTCGAGCACGTGCCCGGCCACTGCGCGACCGAGCGATCGGGCGCTCGCCGCGCGGACCTGACGCAGCGTGACCGACGTGTAGGTGGCCACCGCGTAGAAGAGCGGGAGGAACGCCAGCAGCATCGAGCCGCCCAGGAGCAGCAGTATCTGGAGTCGGAGGCCGAAGCGCACGGGCAACCGCATGCTAGCCCGGGGTACGTCGCGGGCGCTCGTGTCGTCGTCCGTTTCGCGAGCGTCGGGCGCGCGGGCGTAGAAGGGCG